>NZ_RZRA01000201.1:0-6765 GCF_003998945.1 Mesorhizobium sp. M7A.F.Ca.CA.003.01.2.1
CACCTTTGCGACACGATAGCTGCCGGCGACGGACTCTGCGATGAGGCCACGGTGCGGCGAGTGGTACGAGCTGCACCCGAAGCGATTAGGACGATCCAAAGGTTCGGCGTCGACTTCGACCAGCACCCTGACCGCGCGTTGCGACTTGGGCTCGAGGCGGCACACTCGCGACGGCGGATTGTGCATGCAGCCGGCGACGCCACCGGTCGCGAGTTGGTGCGCGCGCTCGTCGCCGCGGTTCGGCGTACAGCCTCGATCACCATTATCGAAAATGTGGAGGTCCGCCGGCTGGTCGTGCAGGACGGGTCGGTCATCGCCGTGGTCGCAGCAGGACGAGCCGGCGCGCTCGCTCTGCCCACGCGTCGCGCGGTGCTGGCGACCGGCGGCGTCGGCGGGCTGTTTTGCGACACGACAAACCCCGCTGGCTCATGGGGTCACGGGCTGGCGCTCGCCGCATGGGCGGGGGCGGAACTCGCCGACTTGGAATTCATACAGTTCCATCCAACTGCGCTCGACGGTCCGCGCCGGCCGATGCCGCTGGTGAGCGAAGCCGTGCGTGGCGAAGGCGCGGTGCTCATCGATGAGCGAGGAGAGCGCTTCCTCGCCGACACACCTGGCGGTGAACTTGCGCCTCGCGACGTCGTAGCGCGCGCCATTTGGCACCAGCTTGCCGTTGGACGCCGCGTATTCCTGGACGCACGGCAAAGTCTCGGCCCGAGATTTGGCAAGCGTTTTCCAGGCATCGCCGAATTGTGCCGGAGCGCAGGAATCGACCCAGCGACCGACCTGATCCCGGTGCGCCCGGCGGCACATTATCACATGGGCGGCGTCGCCGTAGACAGCGCCGGCCGCAGCTCCATCGAGGGATTGTGGGCCTGCGGTGAGGTGGCCTGTACCGGCCTGCACGGCGCCAACCGCCTGGCCAGCAACTCGCTCACCGAAGCGGCGGTCACCGCGAGCTGGGTTGCCGAAAGCGTTGCCGGCACGTCGTATACCCGGCGACCGCGCAGATGCTCCACATTCGTCCCTCCACGACCAGACGCTTCCGTGGTCCGCCCGATTGTCTCCGCCGCCCTGGGTATCATCCGCGACGGCGAGGCAATGCGCGAAGCGGTGGCGACCCTGCTGCCGATCGCAGCCAATAGTGTCGCTGCCTCTGGTCCGGCTTTGGTCTCACTGATGATCGCCGCGGCGGCCCTGAGGCGGGAAGAGAGTCGAGGCGCGCACTGTCGGTCCGATTTCCCGCTCCACGATGCCAACGTGCGCCCATCACGGCTGACACTGCACAGCGCAATGCGGGCCGCGGCCGCACTCGATTGCCGGGCTACCATACGGAGCACTTGATATGACTTCATTCTCCCCCCTCCCCGCGACCCTGATCGAACCGATTGTGCGCGTTGCGCTCCTCGAAGACCTGGGCAGATCCGGCGACCTGACCACCGATGCGGTTATCCCGTATGATTGCACTGCCACGTTGGTGCTCAAAGCGAGGCAGGCGGGCGTCGTTGCCGGGCTCGATCTGGTCTCGTATGCCTTCCTTCTCGTGGAACCGGCGATCAACATCCAGATCTGGCGCCCTGATGGCAGCGAGGTTGGGGCCGGGGAAACCATTGCAAGATTGTCCGGACCCGCACGAGGCCTGCTCACGGCCGAACGCACGGCCCTCAATTTCTTATGCCGGCTGAGCGGCATTGCCACTGCCACAGCGGCCATGGTTGAGGCCGTGCGCGGTCACAAGGCGAGGATTGTATCGACGCGAAAGACGACGCCCGGGCTGCGGGCATTGGAGAAATACGCCGTGCGCGTCGGCGGCGGTGCCAATCACCGGTTCGGCCTCGATGACGGCGTGCTCATAAAGGACAACCACATCGCGATCGCCGGCGATATGCGCACAGCAATAGAGCGGGCGCGCGCCGCAGCAGGGCATATGGTGAAGGTCGAGGTCGAGGTCGACACGCTGAAGCAGCTCGATGCAGCGCTCGCGATTGGTGTTGACGCGGTGCTGCTCGACAATATGTCGGTCGAGGATCTTGCCCGCGCGGTTTCTATAGTGGATGGCCGTACGATCACCGAGGCGTCCGGTCGGGTGATGCCGAAAACGGCGGCGGCGATTGCGGCGACCGGTGTCGATCTCATCTCCATGGGTTGGCTGACGCACAGCGCCCCGATCCTCGACATCGGCCTGGACATGCCGGACCACCAGAACATCTGCAAGCACTTGAACTGAGGATTACGGCGTGAGGAGCAACATCAGCTCGGCAGGCGTAGGAGGTGCTGGAAAGACGTGCCGCAGCTCGCCTTTAGCGAGTGCGCCCCAAAGCCAAGAAGGCGTACCGGACTAGCAAACAAAGGTTTGACGATGACGATTGGAATGAACTCGGAGTTCGACGTGAACCAGACCATGCAATCGGTCGACGGAACGCCTCCGCGATGGAACCGCAAAGAGGCCGAGGCCATCTACGGCATGCCATTCAACGATCTGCTGTTCCTGGCTCAGACGATCCACCGCCAGAACTTCGATCGAAACCGAGTGCAGCTGTCGCGGCTCCTTAGCATCAAGACCGGCGGGTGCCCCGAAGATTGCGGCTATTGCAGCCAGTCTGCGCATTACGAAACCGGTGTGAAGGCGTCGAAGCTGGTGGACGTCAAGCATGTCATCGACGAAGCGGCCAAGGCGCGTGATGGCGGCGCAACGCGCTATTGCATGGGCGCGGCGTGGCGAAGTCCCAAGGAGCGCGACATGGACGTTGTGGTCGCCATGATTGAGGGCGTCAAGGCCCTCGGCATGGAGACCTGCATGACGCTCGGCATGCTCGATCTTGAGCAAGCTGCTCGCCTGAAGCAGGCCGGTCTCGACTACTATAACCACAACATCGATACCTCTGAGCGCTACTATGGCGAGGTTATTTCAACCAGGACTTTTGCCGACCGGCTGAAAACGCTTGGGCACGTGCGCGCGGTTGGGATGAAAGTCTGCTGCGGCGGCATTGTCGGGATGGGAGAAGAAAAGACCGATCGCATCGACATGCTGGTCACGCTCGCGAACCTGCCCGAGCCGCCGGAAAGCGTGCCGATCAACATGCTTATTCCCATCGAAGGCACGCCGCTTGCCGCGGCCGACGCCATCGATCCGATCGATTTCGTCCGCATCGTTGCGCTCGCGCGGGTGATGATGCCGAAATCCTATGTAAGGCTGTCCGCCGGCAGGACGGCGATGAGCGACGAAACGCAGGCGCTGTGCTTCTTTGCCGGCGCCAATTCGATCTTTGTCGGCGACACGCTGCTGACGGCGGGAAATCCCGGCGAGGACAAGGATACCCTTCTGTTCCGGCGCCTCGGCATTGAGCCTATGGAACTCGCCACGCAATGAAGGAGGCAATTCTTGCCCGCTATGACGCAACCTTGCGGGGACTGGGGCGCAAGGACCGGTTGCGGACGCTCGCACCGCGCGCCGGGCTCGACTTCTCGTCGAACGACTATATCGGACTTGCCGCCTCCAAAAGACTGGGCGATGCGGTTTCGACGGCGATTGCGCGGGGCACGCCAGTGGGCGCCACCGGATCGCGGCTGTTGCGCGGCAATGCACCGGAACATGAGCAACTGGAGGCGGACGCAGCGGCATTTTTCGGAGCCGAGCGTGCACTGTTCTTCGGCAGCGGCTATATCGCCAACTTCGCTCTGCTGACGGCCCTGCCGCAGAAAGGCGACCTGCTGGTCCTCGACGAGCTCGCTCATGCCAGCATGCATGAGGGTGCCCAGGCCGGGCGCGCTGAGTTCAAGCTGGCCGCGCACAACGACGTCGACGCTGTCGAGGACGCAATCACCCGCTGGCGCGCCGAAGGCGGCATGGGGCGGGTGTGGATCGCCTTCGAAAGCCTTTACAGCATGGATGGCGACCGTGCGCCGATGGAGAGCCTGGTCGCGCTGGCTGATCGGTACCAGGCATTCATCGTCGTCGATGAAGCGCATGCCACCGGCGTCTGGGGACCGGACGGCCGGGGACTGGCCGCCGCGTATGAAGGCCGCGACAACATCGTCACGCTCCACACATGCGGCAAGGCGCTTGGCGCATCCGGCGCGCTCGTTACCGGACCGCGAACACTGTGCGACTATCTTATCAACCGGTGCCGGCCATTCATCTATGCGACCGCACCATCGCCGCTGATGGCAGTCGCGGCACGTGAGGCGCTGACTATTCTGTCTGACGAGCCTATGCGTCGTGCTCAGTTGCACGAGCGTGTCGCTTTCGCGAGCCGGCAATTGGCCGAACGCTGCGGCGTGATGCCCAGCGGCTCGCAGATCCAGCCGCTTGTGATCGGCGATAACAGCCGCACCATGGCGGTGGCGGCAGGACTGCAGGCACGCGGCTTCGACATACGCGGCATTCGCCCGCCGACAGTGCCTGAGGGTACGTCGCGCCTGCGCATTTCGCTGACTCTCAACGTCGACGAAGCCGACATTTCCGCCATGGTCGAGGCTCTCGTCGGAGTGTTGGCCACAGCATGACCAAACGCATCGTCGTCACCGGAACAGACACTGGAATTGGCAAGACAGTGTTTTCGGCCGGACTTGCCGGGCTGCTCGACGGCTTCTACTGGAAGCCGGTGCAATCGGGCCTCAACGAGGAGACCGACAGCGAGGTCGTCGCCCGGCTTTCCGGCTTGCCCGACGGACGCGTGCTGCCCGAAGTCTATCGACTGACGATGCCGCTGTCGCCGCATCGATCAGCCGAAATCGACGGCGTCGCGATCGAGGCCGACGATCTTTCATTTCCGGTCCTGCCGACACCGCTCGTCATCGAAGGCGCCGGCGGGCTGATGGTGCCGCTCAATCGACAGACAAGGTTCATTGACATATTCGAACAATGGCGGCTGCCGGTCATACTGTGCGCCCGCACCGCGCTTGGCACCATCAATCATACGCTGTTGTCGATCGAGGCCCTGAGAGCCCGCTCCATCCCGCTCATCGGCATTGCCTTCATTGGCGAAGAGGTGGCCGATACACAAAGGACAATCGTGGAATTCGGCGGCGTGCCGCAGCTGGGCAGGCTGCCGCACCTCGGTCCGCTGACGGGTGAAACGTTGAGAGATGCAATGATTTCCGGCTTCGACCTGGCCATGATTGCCGGAGGCGACTGATGGCGGAGTCTCGAGTCTGGCATCCGTTCACGCAGCACGCGCTAGAGCCCTCGCTCCCTGAAATCGTGCTGACTGAAGGCGCCTATCTCCACAAGGCCGACGGCTTCCGCATCCTCGATGCGATTTCTTCCTGGTGGGTCGTCACCCATGGCCATCGCCACCCCCGCATCATGAAGGCCATCGAGACGACCGCCTCGAGCCTCGACCAGATCATCTTCGCGGGCTTCACCCACGAGCCGGCCGAACGGCTGGCCGAGGCGCTTGTAGGCATCGCACCCGCCGGCCTCCACCGGGTGTTCTATTCCGACAGTGGCTCGACCTCAGTCGAAGTCGCGCTGAAGATGGCGCTCGGCTATTTCCGTAACATCGGCGCGTCGCGTTCGCGCATCGCCGTCATGGAGCACAGCTATCATGGCGACACCATCGGCACGATGAGCGTCGGCGCCCGTGGCGTCTTCAACGCCGCCTATGAGCCTTTGCTGTTCGAGGTCGACACCATCCCCTTCCCGGCCGCCGGGCGCGAGCAGGAAACGCTGGATCGGTTCGAGGCCGTTAGCCGCGACCGGCGCGCAGCCGCGCTGATCGTCGAGCCGCTGGTGCTTGGCGCCGGCGGCATGCTGATGTATCCGGCCTGGGTTCTTGCCGAATTGAAGAGGATCGCCGAAGCCTCCGGCACGCTCGTGATCGCCGATGAAGTGATGACCGGCTGGGGGCGCACCGGAACCATGTTTGCCTGCGAACAGGCGTCCGTCTCGCCCGACATCTTGTGCACCTCGAAAGGTCTGACCGGTGGTACCATCCCGCTGGCCGCCACGATCGCCACCGATGCCATCTTCCACGCTCACTTTTCGGAGGATCGCAAGAAGACGTTTTTCCATTCGAGCTCCTACACCGCCAATCCGATCGCCTGCGCGGCAGCACTTGCCAATGTCGAGATCTGGCGTGACGAGCCGGTGGCCGAGCGGATCGCGGTCTTGAGCGCGAGGCAGGCCGCGGGGCTGCAACGCTTCCGGGACAATCCATATTTCACCGACTGCCGGACAACCGGCACCATCGCGGCACTCGACCTACGCACCGGCTCAGCCGGTTATCTGGCCGAGATCGGGCCAAAACTGCGCGCTTTTTTCCTTGAGCGCGGCCTGTTGGTGCGCCCGCTCGGCAATGTCCTCTATCTTCTGCCGCCCTATTGCATCACCAGCGACGAATTGGACGGGCTCTATGACGCGATAGAGGAGGCCGGCGAACGCTTCGGCTCGCGGCCATGAACCTATCGTCGCGCGTTCTCGGCTTCGGCCATCATGCGCCGACGCGCAAGGTCGAGAACCCGGAAATCGAAGACCGGCTCGGGCTTGAGCCCGGCTGGATCGAGCGGCGCACCGGAATTCGCTCGCGCTTCTGGGCAACAGACGAAGACACGCTGTCGGGCCTTGCCGCCTCTGCCGGCGACATGGCGCTGACCAATGCCGGTATCGACCGCGGCGACGTCGGTCTACTCTTGCTCGCCACGTCGACGCCCGATCACCTTCTGCCGCCAAGCGCGCCGCTGGTCGCACATCGGCTGGGGCTAGGCCGCGCCGGAGCGATCGACCTGACCGGCGCCTGCGCCGGCTTCATCTATGCGCTGATG
>NZ_RZRA01000202.1:0-6763 GCF_003998945.1 Mesorhizobium sp. M7A.F.Ca.CA.003.01.2.1
GCGCCGGACCAAAGCGAGATCGAGCGCTTCTGCTCAAACATCGCCGATGCCGCCCGCGACCGCCGCTATGTCCTGCAGGCGCAGGAACTGAAGCAGCTCCAGGCTGGCATTGACGAGCGCATGAAAGCTCTTGATGCAAAGAAAGCTGAATACGAGACCTGGCTGAAGCGGCGCGAGGTTTTCCTGGCCCGGGCCGAGGACGGCGTCGTCCAGATCTACGCCGGTATGAAACCCGACGCCGCCGCCGAGCGGCTGGCCATCGTCAACGCCGACCTGGCTGCGGCTATATTGATGAAGCTCGATTCACGCAAGGCGAGCGTCATCCTCAACGAAATGGACCAGAAGGCGGCGGCGACGCTCACCGGCATTATGGCCAGCGCAGCCCGAAGGGTAGATCCGTCATGATCCGGAAGATGCTTGTCCTGTGCGCGGTTACTACCATGCTGTCCGGTTGCGGAACCAACCTCAAGGAGGTCGGCAGAGAGCCGGCCCTGTCCCCGGTCGGCTCCGGCATCGATGGCGGCAGCACCGGCTCGCTCTATCGATATCCGCAAACGCCGCCAGCGCCGGTCAAGAAATTCTCGTTGTGGGACGACCGCCAGAGCCGGCTGTTCACCGACCCGCGGGCGCTGTCCCAGGGCGACATCCTGACGGTCAAGATCAAGATCAACGATCGCGCCAACTTCAAGAACCAGAACGACAGGAGCCGCACCGCCAATCGCAAGCTCGGTTATGACCTCAGCGCGCAGTGGGACAAGTGGAGCACCGCCGGCAAGGGCGCCGGGGCGCTCACCTCCACCACCGACACGACGGCTGACGGCGAGATCAAGCGCTCGGAAACGCTTGAACTCAATGTCGCGGCGATCGTCACCGATGTGCTGCCCAACGGCAATCTGATGATCACCGGATCGCAGGAAGTGCGCGTCAATGCCGAGCTCAGGGTGCTGACGCTCGCCGGCATCGTGCGGCCGGCCGATATCGGCGCCGAAAACACCATCCCCTACGAACGCATCGCCGAGGCCCGCATCTCCTACGGCGGACGCGGTCGCATCACCGAGGTCCAGCAACCTGCCTACGGCCAGCAGATCCTCGACCAGGTTCTTCCGTTCTAGGATCGGGGCAGGTCGCCGTGGCAAATATTGAACAGGTTCAGCCGCGCAAGGGTCCCTCCCCTGTCATTCAGGCCGGCATGCTGCTGCTTGTGACGGCGGCCGCCATTGGCGTGGGTTGGATGTCCGGCGGTTATCTCAAGGGCGTCGGCGCACCGGCGTCGGTACCGGTCGCGCCTGAGAACGAAGGTAAGATCATGCAGCCCGCCGCAGCCGAGCAACCAGGCCTGGGCCCGATGCTTGTCGTGCTGGCGCCGATCACCACCAACATCGCCTCGCCTGCCGGCACCTGGATCAGGATGGAGGTGTCCGTCGTCTATGACGCGCCGCAGCCACAGGCAATGTCGGATGACATCCACCAAGATCTCCTGGCCCTGGTGCGCACGTTGAAGATGCATCAGATCGAGGGAGCCAGCGGCTACCAGCACCTGAAGGCCGACCTCGAAGAACGCGCCGCGATCCGCAGCCAGGGTCACGCCAAACAGGTACTCATCAGGACATTGCTGCTCGAATGAGAAAGTTCCTTCTCGCCACCGCCATGATCGCCGCCGCCACCTCCATCGCGGCGGCTCAGCAGCTCGATCTCGGCGGCATCGGCAAGGCTGACGGCACCACCGTCGGCTACATCATCCAGATGTTCGGCCTGCTGACTGTTCTGTCGGTCGCGCCGGGCCTGCTGATCATGGTGACCAGCTTCACCCGCTTCGTCATCGCCTTCTCGATCCTGCGCGCCGGCATCGGCCTGCAGTCGACACCGGCACACCTCATCCTGATTTCGCTGTCGCTGTTCATGACCTTCTATGTCATGGCGCCGACCTTCGATCAGGCCTGGAACACCGGCGTCAAGCCGCTGATGGACAACCAGATCACCCAGACCGAAGCCTTCGACAAGATTTCCGATCCGTTCCGCACCTTCATGCTGCACAATGTGCGTGACAAGGATTTCGACCTCTTCGCCGATCTCGCCCGCGAGCGCGGCCAGACCGTTTCGCGCGACACCGTCGACCTGCGCATCCTGGTGCCCGCCTTCATGATCTCGGAGATCCGGCGCGGCTTCGAAATCGGCTTCCTGATCGTGCTGCCATTCCTGGTCATCGACCTGATCGTCGCCACCATCACGATGGCGATGGGCATGATGATGCTGCCGCCCACGGTGGTGTCGCTGCCGTTCAAGATCCTGTTCTTCGTCCTGATCGACGGCTGGAACCTGCTTGTCGGCAGCCTGGTGCGCTCCTTCAACTGACTCTGCCGCGCCGGCTCGAAATTCCAGCAATATATTTTCGATTAACCGTCCGGTTTAGCCCTTTGGTAGGGACTTGCCCGCATATTCGCTCGCAGATGGCGGGTGATCGATTTCAGAGATCATTGGCATGATGCCGCACCGTCATACCGGGAGGCCCGGTATGTCAAAAAAACACCTGTAAAAACCAAGGTACGAGTACCATGTCCAGCATCATGACGAACTCCGCCGCGTTGACGGCTCTGCAGAGCCTTAACGCCACCAGCAAATCCCTCCAGGACACCCAGGCCCGCATCTCGACCGGTTATCGCGTCTCGCAGGCCTCAGACAACGCCGCTTACTGGTCGATCGCCACCACGATGCGCTCCGACAACCAGGCAATGTCCACCGTTTCGGACGCTCTCGGCCTCGGCGCCTCGAAAGTCGACACCGCCTATACCGGCATGAACAGCGCGATCTCCACCATCAACCAGATCAAGGCAAAGCTGCTGGCTTCCTACGGCCAGACGGACGCCTCGAAGGAAAAGACCCAGACCGAAATCACCGCTCTTCAGGCGCAGATGAAGTCCTACGCCGACGGCGCCACCTTCTCCGGCACCAACATGCTGTCCGTAGACAGCGGCTCAACAGCCACGACGGCTGCCGATGTGAAGATCCTTTCGGCCTTCAACCGTGACGCGGCCGGCGCATCTTCGATCTCGACCATCGACGTCAAGGTGGAAAGCATCAAGCTCTATGAAGCTGGTACCACCTCGGGCCTCGCGAAGGGCATCCTTGACACGTACCGCCTCGGCAGCGACGGCAGTGTGGCCGCAGCGGTCTCCGGCACGCAGACAGCTCTAGGGGCGGCTGCACTGGCCACCGACACCTATTCGGCCGCCTCGCTTTCCATCTTCTCGGGTGGCACGGCTGCCAGCGATTCGCAGATCAAGCAGATGCTGACCGTCATCGACTCCGCGCTCGCCGATATGACCAACTCGGCCACCACGCTCGGCGCCGCCAAGAGCAGTATCGACCTGCAGAAGACCTTCACCTCGGACCTGATGGACTCCATCGACCGCGGCGTCGGCCAGCTCGTCGATGCTGACATGAACAAGGAATCGACCCGTCTGCAGGCCCTGCAGGTCCAGCAGCAGCTCGGCGTGCAGGCGCTGTCGATCGCCAACGGTTCCTCGCAGTCGATCCTGTCGCTCTTCCGCGGCTGATCGCCTCCGCTCAACCACAGTTCGCACTAGAAATTCGGGCCGCGCCAAAAGCGCGGCCCTATTTGCGTTTGCTCCAGCCCCGCACAATCCTCGATCCTTAACTCTCAAAAGCCAGCTTTTAACAGGCTGTTAACCATGCCGCGCTAGTTATGGTTAACCAATAGCTTACGACAGTTGGCGAATCGGTCCGAACGGCACGATGCCAATCGTTGAACAGGCCCATCCGGCATGTCTGAGCATGTCGGCTTTTGAGAAGGAGCGACTTTCTTGGCGAGCATCATGACCAACGCCTCGGCGTTAACCGCACTTCAAAGCCTCAGCGCCACCAACAAGTCGCTCGAACAGACACAGGCCCGCATATCGACCGGCTATCGGGTCTCGCAGGCTTCGGACAACGCCGCCTATTGGTCGATCGCCACCACCATGCGCTCGGACAATTCGGCCCTGTCGACGGTGCAGGATGCACTCGGCCTCGGCGCCTCGAAAGTCGATGCCGCCTACACCGGCATCACCAACGTGCTGACGACGATCGGCCAGATCAAGACCAAGGTGTTGTCCATGGTCGGCCAGACGGATGCCGCCAAGGCGAAGACCCAGACCGAGATCAAGGCGCTTCAAACGCAGATGAAGTCCTTTGCCGATGCGGCCACCTTCTCCGGCTCGAATTTCCTCGCGGTGACCTCCAAGCAGGTCACGGCCGCCAATGATGGCGTCCAGCCCGACTCGCAGATCGTGTCCTCATTCAATCGCTCTTCATCCGGCGCTGTCTCGATCGGAACGATCAACATCAATGTCGAGGGCACCAAGCTTTTCGACTACGGCCTTGCCGCCGAGGTCAAGAACCAGGGCGTCCTCGATCGCCAGACCTCCATCTATTCCACGGGCGCCGCCCAGACCCTGTATGACAACGCCTATGCTGGCGTGATCGCGGGCGGAGGAACGGATATCGCCGCGAACACTGCCGGCCAGACGGCGGCGGGAGCGGTCACCAAGGTCGACAATATTTCCGCCTACAACCTCGACATCACGGCCCCAGGGGTGACCGACGGCATCATCACCCAGATGGTCACCATGATGGACAAGGTCATGGCCCAGTTGACTGATTCCGCCACCATCATCGGTTCGGCCAAGAGCTCGATCGACCTGCAGAAGACCTTCACCCAGAGCCTGATGGACTCCATCGACCGCGGCGTCGGCCAGCTCGTCGACGCCGACATGAACAAGGAATCGACCCGCCTCCAGGCCCTGCAGGTGCAGCAGCAGCTCGGCATCCAGGCACTGTCGATCGCCAACAGCTCCTCGCAGTCGATCCTGTCGCTGTTCAAGAACTAATCGCGGGCGCCACCGGCGCCCTCCTTTCGCATCCCAACTGACGGGCCGCGCCGCAAGCGCGGCCCGATTTCATTTTCGCACAAGCTTCGAAGACTAGAGTTCCGGCGGACAATCATGCTGGGAGTCGTCGAACCGTGCCGGAACAGATCCAGAGCATCATCTCGAATCTCCGCGGGTTTGGCGTGAAGCGCCTCGCCATGCTGGCGGGCATCGCCGTTCTGGTGATGGGCGTCATCGGCATCGCCTCGGTCTATCTCAACCGCCCCGCCTACGACACGCTCTATGTCGGGCTCGACCGCGCCGACGTGAACCAGATCGGCCTGGTGCTCGGCGAAGCCGGTATCGGCTTCGATGTCGGCGCCGACGGAACCTCGGTTCTGGTGCCGGCCGGCACCACCGCCCAGGCGCGCATGCTGCTCGCCGAAAAGGGCCTGCCGACCAGCGCCAATGCCGGCTACGAACTGTTCGACAATGTCGGCTCGCTCGGCCTCACCTCGTTCATGCAGCAGATCACCCGCGTGCGCGCGCTTGAAGGTGAGATCGCCCGCACCATCCAGTCGATATCGGGCATCAAGGCGGCGCGGGTCCACATCGTCATGTCCGAACGCGCCAATTTCCGCCGTGACGAGCAGCAGCCTTCCGCCTCCGTGGTCATCCGCTACGCCGGCATCGACGCCGAAAAGAGCGCCATGTCGATCCGCCATCTCGTCGCCGCCGCCGTCCCCGGCCTGTCGGCCGACAAGGTGACGGTGCTCGATTCCAGCGGCAATCTGCTGGCTGCGGGCGACGACCCTTCAAACACCAGCGCCGCCCGCACGCTCGGCGTCGAGCAGACCGTCGAGGCGCAGATCGGAGACAACATCCGCCGTGCGCTGACGGCCTATCTCGGCCCCGACAATTTCCGCGCCAGCGTCAAGGCCGAGGTCAACACCGACACCCGCCAGACGGAAGAGACCATCTTCGATCCGAATTCCCGCGTCGAGCGCTCGGTGCAGTCGGTGCGCGCCAACGAGAACAACAACCAGAAGCAGGCTTCCACTCCGGCCAGCGTCGAGCAGAACCTGCCTGAGACCCAGGCAACCGCCACCGATGGCCCGCAATCCTCCTCGCAGAACGACCGCAGGGAAGAGATCACCAACTACGAGATCAATTCCAAGAAGATCGCCACCGTCTCCAACGGCTACACCGTCACCAAGATGTCGATTGCCGTGGTCGTCAACCAGCAGCGGCTGACGACCATCCTCGGCAAGGACGCCACACCGGAGCAGATCGCCAAGCGCGTCGCCGAGATCCAGAAGATGGTCACATCCGCCACCGGCCTGGATGAAAAGCGCGGCGACATCATCGACGTCTCGGCGGTCGAGTTCATCGATGGCCTGGATGGCGAGGCGATCCCGCAGGCGGGAATGCTCGATTCGATCGGCCAGCATGCCGGCACGATGATCAATGCAGGTGCCTTCATCGTCGTGGTGTTCCTGGTGGCCTTCTTCGGCCTGAGGCCGATGGCCGCGGCGCTGACGGCAAAGGCTGCTCCAGCCCTGGCAGGTCCCAGCTTCGACGACGTCCAGCGCTCGCTGCCGACGCCGGAGGCAATGGCGGCCACCGACAATGCCGCGGTTGGCGCCTTGCCAGGCACACGCCCAGGCCCCACTCCGCTCGACGATCTTCGCCAGAAGATCCGGCCGGCGCCGCAGGACCGGCTTGCCAGGATGGTCGACCTCAACGAGGAGCGCACCGCGCAGATCCTGCGCAAATGGGCTTCCCAGGAAGTGGCGGTGTAAAACATGCCTTCCGTAGCCCTCTTCGACCTTCTGCCTGATTTCGGCACGCGCGCGCAGCGTGCCGAAATCAGGCAGAAGGTCGAAGAGGGCTACGGA
>NZ_RZRA01000203.1:0-6750 GCF_003998945.1 Mesorhizobium sp. M7A.F.Ca.CA.003.01.2.1
GCGTGATTGTCGATGCGCATCTGGAAGATGAAATAGGTCGGCGAGCAGAAGCCGATGCCTTTCACTTTGCCGATGCCCGGCGTGTCCGGCGGCAGCGATTGGCACATATAGTCCTCGCGGCAGAAATGATCGGCCGAACAGGCCGGCCGGTTGCCGCGATTGACGGCGCCGCCAAGGCATTGGTCGAAATTGTTGGTGGCCACGCAGATGTCGAATTTCTTGCCGCCGACCAGCCCGCAAATCTCGTTCGGCATCGGCTTGCCAGCTTTGAAGGCCGCGAAGGCACGGTCCTTGTCGTCGCAGCCGCGATAGGCGATGCCGCCCGGCACGCCGATCTTCGGCGGACGGCAGGTGTAGGCGGTGCGCGACGCGGCAGGCGCGAAGGCCGCGAACTGGCCCGATTTGCTGTAGCGGTCGTTGAAAGGCTGCGCCGCATTGCTGGCGATCGAGCCGGTCAGGCAGGGATGGCCGGAAAACAGTTTTTCGCTGTCCTTGGGCAGCAGGCATTGCGCCAGTTTCGTGTGCACGCCCGAAGCGGTGGCCAGCGGCGTGCAGACGGTGCCGCCGCCGCATTTCCAGGTCGCACCGAAGCGGTCCGCATCTTCCGGCATCAGGCACGGCATGGCCATCTCGGCCGGCGCGTAGTCGACCGCGGCGTCCGTCCAGGCTGCCGGCGGCGCAAAGGAGAGCGGACGGAAGCGGTTTGGCTCCCTGCCCTCAGCTGTAGCGCGCAGCCAGGCCTGGCGGCGCGGGATCTCGGCATGAAGATGCGGCGAGATGTCGACCTCGATGCGGTTGAGCGGCGATGTCGTCTTGTCGTCAAGGCCGATGAAATGGAAGCCGGCAGTGGAACCGGCCTGATGGCAACCTTGGCAGGCGCCATTGTCCAGCCGCTCGACCAGCGCTTCCGGCGTGCGCACCAGTTTTAGCGTGGAATAATCGAGCGATGCGAATTCCTTGGGCTGGAACAATTGCGTAAACGGATGATTGGCCTGCCGCGCGCTGCCGAAGGTCGACCATGAGATGATCTTTCTGGCCAGGAACTCGTCGGGAATCTCATAGACGCCTTCGTCAACCGCCGGCAAATTGGCGCCGACATAGACGGCGAGCCGTGCCTTCAGCGCCGCATCCTGCGAAAGCCGTGCGGTGTCGGGCGTGTTCTCCAGCGGTTTTTCGCTGATATCGGCGCCATCGATGCCGAATATCCGCATGAGATAGGCGGCCTGGCCACCGAACTCGGTTTCCTGGCCGGAGGGGAAGCGCACCACCTGTACGTTGAGCTCCAGCTGCTTGAAGGTGAGCCCAGCTCTCTCCAGCGGCCCGCCGGTCAGCCAGCCGGCATCGACGCTCTCGTCAAGCTGGGGTGTCCAGCGTCCGGCAACACCGACGCAGCCGCCATCGGCGTCGGGGGTGGCGCTGTAGACCGCATTGAAATTGAATGGCAGGCGCGACGCCAGCAGCTTGCCGTTTTTGCGAAAGCTGTAGGCCAGGCGGTAGATGAAGCGCACCTCGCCGCAGCTCCTGTCGCCTTGCAGCACCGCGAAGTCGCGACGATCGAGCCGGTTGACGACGCCGACCAGCCGGAAGCGCGCGGCGTCGGTCTTCAGCCAGCGCATGTCCATGATGCGGCCGACATTGCCGTCGGTGACTTCGTAGAGCGTCCGGCCGCCGGCTTTCATATCGGCACGCAGTGCCGCAACATCGGAGGCAACCGTTTCGACGATGGCGTGAAAGGCCGGCGCCTCGTCGTAAAGCGTCTTCAGACCGCCCTCGCCGTCGACCCCGAAAACATCGGCGAAACCGAAACCCCTGGCATCGAGTGCGGCGAGCACCGCCGGATCGTCGACGATCGTCACAGGACCTTCGGCGCGCGCCGTCGGCGCCATGAAGGCAGCGATGAGGGTGGCAAGCAACAGAACGAGCGCGCGGCTCATTGGGCAGCCGTGCGCGCGTCGAAGAGTTCGCGCAACACCGGCACCAGTGCCAACGGCAGGTCCTCGGCGATCAGACCGGGTCCGAACCGGCTGCCGGCCTCAGCATGCAACCACACCGCCGCGCAGGTGCCCTCGAAGGGCCGCATGCCTTGCGCCAGCAAACCGGCAATGATGCCCGACAGCACGTCGCCTGACCCGGCTGTGGCCAGCCACGGTGCACCGCTGGAGTTGATCGCCGCTTTGCCATCGGGTGCTGCTATGACCGTGTCGGCGCCCTTGTAGACGATGACGGCGTTGGCCCGCGTGGCGGCCGTTCGCGCCTTGTCCAATTTCGACATGGTTTTGTCCCCGGCGATATCAGGGAACAGGCGGCCGAATTCGCCCTCATGCGGCGTAACTATCAAGGCAGGCGCATTCGGCTGACGGGCAGCTTCGAACAGCGCCTGAGGCTGATGGGCCAGCGACGTGATGGCGTCGGCATCAAGAACCATCGCACTGGCGTGGTTCGCGGTCGCCTCGTCGCGTGCTTCCTCCTCCAAAGCCTTGATCAGCTGCAGGGCGAAATCGCCGACCTTGGGCTTTGGCCCAAGCCCCGGTCCGAACACCAGCGCCCCGGGATGGCGCACCGTTAGAAATTCCTGCACCTCCTCGAGCGAGCCCGCCTCGCGCAGCATGATCGAGGTCAGGTGAATCGCGTTCACCTGCATGGCGTTGCCAGGCGACAGCACGGTGACCGCCCCTGCCCCGCTTCTGGCGGCGGCCAGCGCCGACAGCCGCGCCGCGCCCGTAGCACTGGGACCGCCGGAAAAGACGCCGACATGGCCGCGCTTGTATTTGTGCGCATCCACCGTCGGCACCGGAAATTCCTGCAACCACAGGTCCGGCACATTCTCGAAGGTCGAGACGGCGAGCTGGGCGATAATGCCGTCGCCGATGCCGATATCGGCGAGCACGATCTCACCGCATTGCCCGCGCCCCGGCAGCAGCAGGTGGCCAGGCTTTTTCCGCGCGAAGGTGATGGTGACCTCGGCACGAAACGCCCTGCCCAATATGTCACCGCTCCTTCCAGAGACGCCGGACGGCAGGTCGACCGCGACCACGGGCAGGCTCAGGGCTGTCACTGTATCGATGGCTTTCGCGGCGTCGCCGGACAGCGGCTTCGACAGCCCCGCCCCATAGAGCGCGTCGATCACGATCGAGCCAGGCTTGGCGTCAAAGTCAGACAGCGGCCGGGGCTTGATCGGGCATTCCGCGGCGGCGAGCGCCGCATCGCTTTTCGGCCTCGGCGCGCCGGATGCCCAGACCGATGTGCCGACGCCGCTGCCGGCCAGGATGCGGGCAACGACATAGCCATCGCCGCCATTGTTGCCGGGCCCGCACAGCACATGGATGTGCTTTGCCGAGGGGTAGCGCTTGAGAACCTCGGCCGCGACCGCTCCACCAGCGCGCCGCATCAGGCCGATGCCGTCGGCTGGGCCGGCGGCAATCGTCAGCCGATCGGCCTCGCTCATTTCGGCCGGGGAAAGAAGTTCGTTGCTCATGGATTGCCGATCCGCATGCGATCAAGCATTGTCCGATTTCGATCCTAAGCAAACAAGGGGGAGTTGCCGAGATCTGCAGCCATAACGTTGGCACGAAAGCATCGCGGGCAGAAAATTGCCTGGGGGATAGGCAATATGCCCGATTTTTGTGCGGACGTGGGTGCTGGCGCTGTGTAGGCTCTGGCAGTCCATGCCGCTTCCGGTGCAGCGAATGACGCGAATTTGCATCCCGGTGCGGCGCGGCTTTGAAATCTTATGAGACCGCTTAGAATCCGCTGAATTGGCACAGTTCGTGCTTGATGGAGGCGCAAGCGGGGGGTCACAACCCGTTTTTTTGGCAGTGGAGGCCACTTTTTACATGAAAAAGATCGAAGCGATCATCAAGCCATTCAAGCTCGACGAAGTGAAGGAAGCGCTTCAGGAGGCCGGACTGCAAGGCATCACCGTCACCGAAGCAAAAGGCTTCGGTCGTCAGAAGGGCCACACCGAACTCTACCGCGGCGCCGAATATGTCGTCGACTTCCTGCCCAAGGTGAAGATCGAGGTCGTGCTTGGCGACGACGCGGTCGAAGGTGCGATCGAGGCCATCCGCAAGGCGGCCCAGACCGGTCGTATCGGCGACGGCAAGATCTTCGTTTCCAATATCGAGGAAGTCGTGCGTATACGCACCGGCGAAACGGGCATGGACGCGGTCTGACCGACCGCGCCATCCTCCCGAAAAACGTCATCATCAAAAAAAGTCATCACACAGGGATACATGACATGACGACAGCCAAAGACATCATGAAGCAGATCAAGGACAACGACGTGAAATTCGTCGACCTGCGCTTCACGGACCCGAAGGGCAAGCTGCAGCACGTGACGATGGATGTCATCGAGGTCGAGGAAGACATGTTCGCCGATGGCGTGATGTTCGACGGCTCGTCGATTGCCGGCTGGAAGGCCATCAACGAGTCCGACATGGTGCTGATGCCCGATCCGGAAACGGTCCACATGGACCCGTTTTTCGCGCAGTCGACCATGGTCATCCTGTGCGACATCCTCGATCCGGTTTCGGGTGAATCCTACAACCGCGATCCGCGCGGTACGGCCAAGAAGGCCGAGGCCTACATGAAGGCCGAAGGCATCGGCGACACCATCTTTGTCGGCCCGGAAGCCGAATTCTTCGTGTTCGACGATGTGAAGTACAAGGCGGATCCCTACAACACCGGATTCAAGCTCGACTCCACGGAATTGCCGTCGAACGACGACACCGATTATGAGACCGGCAATCTCGGCCACCGTCCGCGCATCAAGGGCGGCTACTTCCCGGTGCCGCCGATCGACAGCGCGCAGGACATGCGCTCGGAAATGCTGACCGTGCTCGCCGAGATGGGCGTGCGCGTCGAAAAGCATCACCATGAGGTGGCGGCGGCTCAGCACGAACTCGGCATCAAGTTCGACGCGCTGGTGCGCAACGCCGACAAGATGCTGATCTACAAGTATGTCGTCCACCAGGTCGCCAACGCCTACGGCAAGACGGCAACCTTCATGCCGAAGCCGATCTTCGGCGACAACGGCTCGGGCATGCACGTCCACATGTCGATCTGGAAGAACGGCAAGCCGACCTTCGCCGGCAATGAATACGCCGGTCTGTCGGAAAGCTGCCTGTTCTTCATCGGCGGCGTCATCAAGCATGCCAAGGCGATCAACGCCTTCACCAACCCGCTGACCAATTCCTACAAGCGCCTGGTGCCGGGTTACGAAGCGCCGGTTCTGCTCGCCTATTCGGCGCGCAACCGCTCGGCTTCCTGCCGTATCCCGTTCGGCTCGTCGCCGAAGGCCAAGCGCGTCGAGGTCCGCTTCCCCGATCCGGGCGCGAACCCCTACCTCGCCTTCTCAGCGCTGCTGATGGCCGGCCTCGACGGCATAAAGAACAAGATCCATCCCGGCCAGCCGATGGACAAGGATCTCTACGACCTGCCGCCGAAGGAGCTGAAGAAGATCCCGACCGTCTGCGGCTCGCTGCGTGAAGCCCTGCAGAGCCTCGACAAGGACCGCGGCTTCCTGAAAGCCGGCGGCGTCTTCGACGACGACCAGATCGACAGCTATATCGAGCTGAAGATGGCCGAAGTGATGCGCTTCGAAATGACCCCGCATCCGGTCGAGTACGACATGTACTACTCCGTCTGAGATTCAATCTCGGTCCAAGATTAGCTATAATGCTCAAGCCCTTGAAAGACGTCCCTCTTTCAAGGGCTTTTTGCTGCGCTCCAATAGGATTGCCAGCCGACCGGCATGCCTCGCCTGCACGGCAGCCGCGCATGGACAGCCGTATCCGCCTTTCGTCTTCGACGATCATAGGATGCCCGGATTCTTGGACCTACGGTCCATCGGAGCGGCCGGCTTTTGAGCGCGTCGCTTCAATCACAACTCGGCGGTGTTCAGTAAATGATCAAGGGAGGCGGTTCGGCCGCCAACGTCGGAGCCAGGAGCGAGCGGAGCACTGTCTCAGGCTACAGTGACCGCTCGTCCGGCGCCCACGCCAATGCCGCCGTTCAAGAAAACCCCGCCCGTCCGAACAGCATTGCGTGACGTAACCCCAAGGCCAGCGAATACGCATGCCGTAGCGTGATCTGTCAACGCCGCCAGCCGGGTGGCGAATGACCGATTCCGTTGTATGAACAGATGCTTATGGAAGATCCATCGCCCCGGACAAGGGCTGGAAAAAGGCGGTTTTCCGGGCTTTCTGGCGAGTGATCGCCGCAGACCCGCACGGCTGCGGCCGGAACTCACGGGCGATTAGCGACCGCCGGAACTGCCTGACTTTTTCTGGGTATGTTTTACCGGGAATGCAGTCCGCCGGGTAACGGCCAAAAAAGAACCCCGGCGCGAAACGCCGGGGTCCTCTTGTCATACAGTCCGAAACACTTACGCGGCGGCTGAAACCTGAGCGCTTGCCGGAACCGAGGCGATCGTCTTCAGGATTTGCGAGGCGATCTGGTAGGGGTCGCCCTGCGAGTTCGGACGGCGGTCTTCCAGATAACCCTTATAGTCGCTCTTGATGAAGGAATGCGGCACGCGGATCGAGGCGCCACGGTCGGCAATGCCATAGCTGAACCGGTTCCACGGCGCGGTCTCGTGCTTGCCGGTCAAACGCTTGTCGTTGTCCGGGCCGTAGACGGCGATGTGATCCATCAGGTTCTTGTCGAAGGCCGCCATCAGCGCTTCGAAATAGGCTTTGCCGCCGACTTCGCGCATATAGGCGGTCGAGAAGTTGGCGTGCATGCCAGAGC
>NZ_RZRA01000204.1:0-6747 GCF_003998945.1 Mesorhizobium sp. M7A.F.Ca.CA.003.01.2.1
GACAGGAAGTCCGGCAGCGCTTCCTCGCGCACATAGCGGAAATAGGCCTCGTGGCGGGCAATGCGATGGGCCGCGTCGGCATGCTTGTCGAAGAAGGATTCCGAATCGACGCCGTCGACCGTGAACAGCTGGATGCGGCCGGTGTCGATGAATTCGGCCAGTGCGCCCACCCCGCCGGAATCCTCGAACTGGTAGAACCGGCCCTGCGAGGTCGGAAACACCACCACCGGCCGGCCGGCATGGCCGTAGCGCTTGTATTCCATGTCGCGGCCGAGTTGGCTCGAGAAATTCTTATGATAGGAAATGTCCATCGCCTCACGCCTTTTCCGCGTGGATGTACGCGACCGCTTCGCGCAGCGCTGCTTCGTCTTTCGAGCGCATCTGGTAGGCGTAATTTCCCATGGCGCGGCTGAAAACCTCTTCGATGGCCTGATGGTGGACGATCTTGTCGCGGTGCGCGGCTAGCACGTCCTCATGGCTGTGCAAATAGTGGAGGCGTCGCTTGCGGCTGGCATAGGCGGTGAAATATTTGCCCTCGTAAGGGCCGCCGGCGGCATCCCTGACCACCATGTCGGCCCACGCCGCATAGACATCGATGTCGAACGTATAGTTGATCGCATCGGTCATCCAGGCGCCGGGCGGGCGCATGTTGACCTCCAGCGCGATGACACGGTCGTCCTTGGTCTCGAACAGCTCGATGTGGAAGAAGCGTTCACGCACGTCGAATGCTTTCAGGATCTTTCGACCGGCCTCCTCGACCGCCGGGTTGATTCTGGGAAAGCAGGTATAGCTCATGTGGCGGTCCTTGTTGACCACCTCCATGACGCTCTGGTCGTAGCGGTGGCTGGCCGCCAGCACCACCTCGCCGTCGCGGTTGACCAGCCCGTCATAGGTCACCACCAGCCCCTCGATGAACTGCTCCATGACGAAGGTCACGTCCTCGGGCTTGTCCCGGAAGAACTGGTCGAGCTCCTTGGCGTTGGAGATCTTGAAGGTGTTCGATGCGCCGGAACCGCTGTCGGGCTTGACCACCACCGGATAGCCAACGCGCCGGATGAAGGTCATGGCCCCGGCGCGGTCGGAACATTTGCGCTGCGCGATGGTGTCGACGCCGCTCTTGCGGAAGAAGGCACGCATGCGGCTCTTGCGCTTCAGGTTCTTCACGAAATCGAGCTTGGTGCCGTAGATGTTGAAATCGGTGCGGATGTTGGCTTCCAGCTCCAGCCAGTGTTCGTTGAGCGATTCAAAGCGGTCGATGCGGCCCCACTTGTGGATGAAATGCCCCATTGCCCGGAACACCGGATCATAGTCCTCCATGTCGGCGACACGGTAGTACTCGCTGAGCGCCGCCTTCAGCTTGGCGTCGAGCGCGTCATAGGGCGCGTCGCCGATACCGAGCAGCCTGGCCCCGGCCTTCTTCAAACGGTCGCAGAAATCCGCGCCATTGGCGGGAAAATGCGGCGAGAAGAACACGAAATTCATGGACGACCCCTCCCGGCGACTGGACATCGCAACCCGTCGCCCAAGTCTGGCGCATTTGCCGCGCCTGGGGAAGAGCACGCGCGTCGGGGTGCCGCCCGTCTCAACCAGCCGACAGACAAATCGGACAACTCATCTGCTGCCTAATCCGGACGACTGCTTACGACACGGCCTGCCGAACTCAGCTGAACAAAGGCCTGGCGGCGGCAGTCAGTTCGGCGGTGTTGGCAGCCTTTGTGCCGAAAGTTTTTAATGATAGGAATTTTTTCTTGACTCCCTGCCCTCAGCTAAGGTACATTTTCATCCATGGTGCTGATTTGCGCCAGTGACCCGCCGCACAGGCGGGTTTTTCGTTTGACGCTTCGTCGGCCAACGCGCCGGCAAAGGCTCCGAAGAAGCCCGTTAACCCGGATTCGTTGTCCTGCACGGCCTGCGGCCCGCTTCATCCCCAGCCTCCATTCGCTGGCTATGAAACCGGACAACTCACGTGCTAATCCGGACAACTCATGTGCTTACGACACGGCCCGCGGCCCACTTGCCTCCCACAAGCCGCTCCTGTAAGAGAACCGCCATGAACACGCGCGCCAGCAACGCTTCCCGTCCGACCGGTTTTTCCGGCGAGACCGTGCGCGCGCTGGCTTCGACCCTGCTTCTTCTCGGCCTTATCGGCGATCGCCGGGTTCGCTGAAGGAGCGCCCGGCGGTCGAACCGCCGCGCAAGCGCATGCTCCTTGGCAATCACATCAAGCGAACGAAATTCTGGTAAAGGCGCCGCTCGCCATCAATCCACCTGAAGGTGGATCCATGAGCCGCCGGGAGAAACGACGATGAACGCACGAGAAGAGATCCGCTCCGATGCCGCGGTAGCCGACACGGATTCGGCCAAAGGCATGCCCGACGCGGCTCGCAAATATCAGCCCTATCCGACCGTCGGTCTCACCGATCGCACCTGGCCCTCGAAGGTTATCGACAAGGCGCCGATCTGGTGCTCGGTCGACCTGCGCGACGGAAACCAGGCGCTGATCGATCCTATGGGCCATGAGCGCAAGGCACGCATGTTCGGCCTGCTGCTCGACATGGGCTTCAAGGAGATCGAGATCGGCTTCCCGTCGGCATCGCAGACCGATTTCGACTTTGCCCGCTGGTGCATCGAGGAAGGCAACGTACCCGCCGATGTCTCGCTGCAGGTGCTGGTGCAGTGCCGGCCGGAGCTGATCACCCGCACCTTCGAGGCGCTGAAGGGCGCCACCAACCCGATCGTCCATTTCTACAATTCGACCAGCGAATTGCAGCGTCGCGTCGTCTTCGAGAAGGACGTCGGCGGCATCAAGCGGATCGCCACCGACGCCGCCAAGATGATCACCGACATGGCGGCCAAGGCCGGCGGAGGCTTTCGTTTCGAGTATTCGCCGGAAAGCTTTACCGGCACCGAGCTGGAAGTTGCGCTGGAGATCTGCAACGCCGTCACCGAGATCGTCAGGCCGACCGCTGACAACAAGCTGATCATCAACCTGCCCTCGACGGTCGAGATGTCGACACCCAACATCTATGCCGATCGCATCGAGTGGATGTGCCGCAACCTCGACAACCGGGAGAACCTGCTGGTCTCGCTGCATCCGCACAATGACCGCGGCACCGGCATCGCCACCACCGAGCTCGGCCTGATGGCCGGCGCCGACCGTGTCGAAGGCACGCTGTTCGGCAATGGCGAGCGCACCGGCAATGTCGACATCGTCACGCTGGCGCTGAACATGTACACGCAAGGTGTCGATCCGTTGATCGACTGCTCGGACATCAACCGGATGAAGGACGTCTATGAATATTCGAACCAGTTGAAGATCCCCGAGCGCCACCCCTATGTCGGCGAACTCGTCTACACCGCCTTTTCCGGTTCGCACCAGGATGCCATCAACAAGGGCATGAAGGCGCTGAAGAAGGCCAATACGAGTCTGTGGGAAGTGCCCTATCTGCCGATCGACCCGGCCGATGTCGGACGCAGCTACGAAGCCATCATCCGCATCAATTCGCAGTCCGGCAAGGGCGGCATCGCCTATGTGCTGCAGGCCGATTACGGCCTCAATTTGCCGCGCAACCTGCAGATCGAGTTCAGCCAGGAAATCCAGGCGATCACCGATGCCGAGGGCAAGGAAGTGCCGGCCAGGCGCATCTACGAGCGCTTTCTCGAGACCTATGTCGACCAGCCCGGCGCGCGGCTGAAATTCCTCGATCACCACACCTATCCCAGCACCGAGATCAAGGGCCGGCGCGTCGTCGAGGCGGTCATCCTCGACAACGGCAAGGAACTGACGATATCGGGCACAGGCACCGGCCCGATCGACGGCTTCGTCGATGCGCTGTCACGTCATCTCGGTGTCGAGATGTCGGTGCTCGACTATTCCGAGCACTCGATGCAGCGCGGCTCGAACGCGTCGGCCATTTCCTATGTCGAGATGGAATATCCCGGCGGCAAGCTGTTCGGCGCAGGCATCAACACCAACATCGTCGCCGCCTCGCTGGAAGCAGTGATGTCCGCCGCCAACCGTATCGTCGGCAAAAAAGCCGGCTGACGCCCGACGGGAACAAAGATCGGAACCGTCCAATCTGGTGATCGGTTCCGACCTTTCGGGCCGTTAACCACCGCGGAATTATCCGGTGGGTACGTGATCGCATAATGGGGTGTATACTTGTGTGGTGGTGCGGGACCTATATGATCGCGCCTCAACCTGTGCCGACTTCGAGAGGATCGACACTTGCAGCATGCCACGCCTGCCGCCCCCGCAGTGCGCGAGACACTGGAGCGACTGCTTGCCAGCCAAACGTTCGGCCGATCCGAACGCGCGCGCAAGCTGCTACGCTATCTTGTCGAACGTGAACAGGCCGGCGAAGCCGACAGGCTCAAGGGCTTTTCCATTGCCATGGATGTTTTCGGCAAGGACGGCGATTTCGACCCGTCCACCGATGCCGTGGTGCGGGTGCAGGCAGGCAGGCTGCGCGAGCTTCTGCAGCACTATTTCGCCAATGAGGGAATTGCCGAACCGGTCCGCATCGCCATTCCGCGCGGCGGCTATGTTCCTGCCTATGAATCGAATGCGATCCGCCTGCCGGATATTGCCGAGGCTGTTCCCGAACTCAGGCTGGACGGCGCCGCATCCGCCGATCGGTCAAACGAAGCCGGCACGGGCACGCCGGAGGCGATGTCTCTGACTTCCGTACCGACTTCGCCTGCCCCCTCGGTGGCGCGCCATCTCCGCTTTTTCTGGATGGCGATCGCCCTGGTCATCGCCATGCTGGGCGTACTGATCCTTCGCCAGGGCAGCACTGCCTTGCTGGCAGGCGGCGACATCTCGGCAACGCCGGAGACCGCTGGCGCAACCGCAAGCATCACATCGTCGGCAAGGGCTGACGCCCTGCCGCAAGTCTATATCGGACTCAAGGCTGACGGCTCCGACGCCAGCCGTGTCGCCGCATCGCTGCGCGCCGGCCTGAGTGGCTTCGATACGATCGACTTCATCGGCCGCGACACCGTCAACGATCCAGCCGACGACGCTGCGAGCTTCATATTCGACATCCTGCCCGGACCGGACGCGGGCGATATCACGATAGAACTGCAAAGCATGGCGTCCGGACGGGTGCTTCTATCGCGCAATCTCACCCCTGCCGACAGCGCACCTGCGGCGGTCGAAGACCGTATTGCCGACATGCTGAGCTCGGCACTCCCCGCCTCCGGCACCATCTACAACTATATCGAGCAGACCGGCACGCCAAACGGTCTGACGCAGTGCCTGCTGCTCAACGGCAAATATTACCTCGACCAGAACGCCAGGACCCATGAGGCGGCCTATCGTTGCCTCGAGAAGCTGGCCAATGGTGGAACCAAGTCCTCGCTCGTCTATTCGGAACTTGCTTCCCTGCATCTCGAGGCGGTGTCCGATCATTACGCCTATCCGCCCAACGCGACGATTGAAACAGCCGTCGAGTTTGCCCATCGCGGCGTGCAGATGGGTCCGACCAGCCCTTATGCGCATCGCGCCTACGGCTATGTCAGTTCGCACCTCGGCAATACGGACGAATCAATCCGCTGGATGCGCAAGGCCTATGAACTCAACCCCTACGATCTCGGCATGGCCGCCGCTTACGGTTACGGGCTGATCTTCGCCGGACGCTACGCCGAGGGAACGCCGATCCTCGATCATGCGGCGGAGACCTTCAGCGGACACCCGACATGGTGGGACTATGGGCTGTTCGTCGGTGAGCTCATGCTCGGCGACACGAACAAGGCAGTCGCGGCCAGCATGGCACTGAGAACGACCGCAACGAAATCACACTATCTGGCGGCACGGCTGATCGGCGCCAAGGCTGCCGGACAGGACCATCTGGTGAGCACGCTGCTGAAACAGTTGACCACCGAGTTCCCCAAATTTGCCGCCGATCCGCGGGCGACTTTCGTCGAGCGGAAATATCCGGCCGACCTGACCGACCGGCTGGTTCAGGCGCTGCGCGCTGCCGGGCTCGGCAGCCCGAGCTGACATCATCGACGTCCGCGCACTGGCTGCGCCGTGTCCCGATGGATTTACTGCGCTCCGATCGCCGAATGCCGGTTGATCCCCAAGTTCTGTACACAACCGTACAAATCGCGAAAATTTTACTGGTCATCATGTCGGACTAGGAGCAATTCAGCCACGATTGGTGTCGCGCATTCTGCAATAACAAAAAATCAGCTTTCATGACCGCATCACTTTTTGCCGCCGAAGAGGGTGTTGGCTCGAAGGCCATCGTCCTGCTGCACGGTTTCGGCGGCTGCCACGATGTATGGCGCGAGGTGATTTCCGCCCTGACGCCTTCCACGCATACGCTGGCCTATGATCTGCCTGGGCATGGGATGTCGCTCGACTTTCCCGCCGCCGGTCCGGCCAGGGTGGCGGCCAAGGCCGTGCTGACCGACCTCTCGGAGCGTCGGCTGAAGCGCGTTCATCTCGTGGGCCACTCGATGGGTGGTGCCGTGGCGGCGCTGATGGCGCTGGCCGAGCCCGAAAAGATAGCCTCGCTGACGCTTCTGGCGCCGGGCGGCCTTGGCCCCGAAATCAACGGGCCGCTGTTGCGCCGCTATGCCGAAGCCGCGGATCGGTCCGAGATCCGCTCCTGCCTCTCCCAGATGTCGGGACCTTCTGCCCTGCCGCTCGAACATACGGTGGACATCCTTTGGGAAATGCGCAGGCGACCCGGCCAACTCGAAAAGCTGGTCGGGATCGCGGCCGCCATGACCGTGGAC
>NZ_RZRA01000205.1:0-6725 GCF_003998945.1 Mesorhizobium sp. M7A.F.Ca.CA.003.01.2.1
GGTGCGGACTGGCCGCCATCAGAGCGTGAAAAGGCCCTGGCGTCGGTCACATCGATCCTTGCCGATCCCGGCTTCGGTCAGCTGTTTGCGCCATCGTCGCGTGCCGAGGTTGCGATCATGGGCAGCCTGGAGGTCAAGGGCAAGAAGCGCTCGATTTCCGGCAAGATCGACCGGCTGGCGGTAACGCCGGACACGGTATCGATTGTCGACTACAAGACCAACCGGCCGGCGCCCGCCAGTCTGGCCGAGGTGCCGCCGGCCTATGTCCTGCAGTTGGCGCTCTACCGCGCGCTGTTGCAGCCGCTCTATCCCGGCCGCACGGTCAAGGCGGCCTTGCTGTTCACCGAGGCGCCGCGGCTGATCGAACTGCCTGCCAGCGCCTTGGACGACGCCCTTGCTCGACTCACGGGAGCGTGACACAACACCTGCTTGAAGAAGGGCGCGATCACCACCACATTTGGTGGGACAAAAACTTTCAAAAGGATTTTTCCATATGGCAACCGTGAAGGTCGACAAGAGCAACTTCCAGGCTGACGTGCTTGACGCCAACGTACCGGTCGTCGTCGATTTCTGGGCGGAATGGTGCGGTCCCTGCAAGATGATTGCGCCGGCGCTCGAAGATATCGCCACCGAACTTGGCGCCAAGGTCAAGATCGCCAAGCTCAACATCGACGAGAATCCGGAGCTTGCCGCCCAGTTCGGCGTGCGCTCGATCCCGACGCTGATGATCTTCAAGGGCGGCGAAATGGCCGACATGAAGGTCGGTGCCGCGCCGAAGACCGCGCTGTCGCACTGGATCAATGGCAACCTCGCCTGACCCATCTGAAATTCCTGATATCAAGCCCGGCCTCGCGCCGGGCTTTTTGTTGGCGTCATCGGTGCG
Source organism: Mesorhizobium sp. M7A.F.Ca.CA.003.01.2.1 (assembly GCF_003998945.1). Classification (NCBI taxonomy): domain Bacteria; kingdom Pseudomonadati; phylum Pseudomonadota; class Alphaproteobacteria; order Hyphomicrobiales; family Phyllobacteriaceae; genus Mesorhizobium; species Mesorhizobium sp. M7A.F.Ca.CA.003.01.2.1. The sequence goes on from NZ_RZRA01000205.1 coordinate 884, forward strand.
TGGCTCTGGCCCTCGCGTCCGGGCACTCCATGTCATCTGCTCGAGGCAGACAGGAGAACCCCATGACCGGATCCGCCAAGGCCACCGTCTTCATCGACAACGAGCGTGTCATCGTCACCGAATACCGCTTCGCGCCGGGCGAGAACACCGGCTGGCATCGCCACGGCCACGACTATGTCGTCGTGCCGCTGATGGACGGCAAGGTGAAGCTGTTGACCAAGGACGGCGAATCCTTTGCCGAGATGAAGAAGGGCGCGCCCTATTTCCGCAAGGAGGGCGTAGAGCACGACGTCATCAACGCCAATGAAGGCGAATACGCCTTTATCGAGATAGAGCTGAAGTAACGTCGCCTATCAATGCGCTGGAAATCCACCGCGTGATGGCACGCCATCAACTGCCACCTTGATGGCAGCAGTGGATCGGCCTATATCCGTTCTAAAAGGGAGTTCGAAATGGCCGAACCACAACTCTCAGTCCGAAGCGCAAAAGCACGCGACCTGGCTCATAGACTTGCTCGTCGTGAAAATCGTTCGATAGCCGATGTGGTCGAACGTGCGCTCGAATCCTACGAAATTCGTGAAGCTGGCCGTGAACCTGCTTCCACCTTCTATGCCAGCTTGACTGCAAACCATGGCGCCGACATCGATCTGGAAAAGATCATTCGCGAAGGCCGCCAGGTTCATTCGGGACTTGAGCTTTGATTTTCGTCGATACCAACGTGATTTCGGAGAGTCTGAAGAAGGCGCCGGACCAAGCTGTCCTGGCATGGCTTGTCCGCAATGACGCTGAACTGGCCCTTCCCACAGTGACGATTGCTGAAATCGCCTTCGGCATCCAAAAAATACGGCCTGATGAGCGTGCCGATCGGCTGGAGCAGGGACTTTCCCGGTGGCGCCATCGATTTGCCGGCCGGATTTTTGGACTGACTGAAGATGCTGCCTTGGCTTACGGCGAGATCATGGGTGCCGCGACACGCCAAGGTGCCGGCATGTCAGCCCCCGATGGCATGATTGCGGCGATAGCGCGCGTGAACGGTGGCCGGCTGGCAACGCGCAATCTCAGCGACTTTGGCACCACCAGCCTTGATCTGATCTCACCGTGGGATTTCTGAAGGTCGAAAGCCAAGGTTCGGCCTCAGCCGCCGCAGCCACCCAAGGCATGAATAGTCGCCTGCTTCAGGTCGGCGGGGTGCCGTTCTCGGCCAGCACCGCTCCGGTCAGATACAACGAACCGCTGATCAGGATGCGTGGCGACGGGCCGTCCCAGGTGTCGCGCAGCAGCATCAGCGCGCTGGCGACGGAACTCACCGGCTCGGCGGTCAGCCCGGCTTCCGTTGCGCGGATCGCCAGTTCGTCGTTCGGCACGCCGGCCTCGCTGAGGCTCACCGGCACCGTGTAGACATGCCGGGCGAGGCCCTTGAAGGCACGGAAATAGCCGCTCTGGTCCTTGGTGTTGATCATGCCCGAGATGAGGAACAGCGGACGCGGGTTCTTCTCTTCCTGCTCGGCCAGCGCTTCGGCAACCACCACGCCGGCACCGGGATTGTGGCCGCCGTCGAGCCAGATATCGGCGCCCTTGGGTGCCAGTTCGGCCAGCCGGCCCTGCACGAGCTTCTGCATGCGGCCGGGCCAGGCGACATTGATCATCGCCTTTTCGGCGGCGCGATGGCTGATCTCGAAACCGGCCGCTTTGACCGCGGCGATCGCCGCCGCCGCATTGGCGAACTGGTGGCGGCCGGGCAGCCTGGGCGGCGGCAGGTCCATCAAGCCGTCTTCGTCCTGGTAGACCATGCGGCCGTTTTCCTCGAAGGCAAGGAAGTCCTGGCCGTAGACGAAGGTGGGGCATTCAAGCCGCTCGGCGGTTTCGATCAGCACCTGCAGAGCCGTCTCGCTTTCCTGCGCGCCGATGACCACCGGACAGCCGGGCTTGATGATGCCGGCCTTTTCGGCTGCGATCAGTTCGACACGGTCGCCGAGATAGGCCTCGTGGTCGAGCGACACCGGCATGATCACCGACACGGCCGGCTCCTTGATGACATTGGTCGCGTCGAAGCGGCCGCCGAGCCCGACTTCGATGATCGCAGCGTCGGCCTGGTGTTCGGAAAACAACAGGAAGGTGACGGCGGTGAGGATCTCGAAGACGGTGATCTTCTCGCCTTCATTGGCCCTGGCGGCACGGGCAATGGCATCGGCGAAAACCCTGTCCTCGACCAGCCTGCCGCCGCCATCGGCGGCCAGCCGGTAACGCTCATGCCAGTTGACCAGATGCGGCGAGGTGTGGACATGGACGCGGTAGTCCGCAGCCTCGAGCAGGGCGCGTGAAAAGGCTGCGCACGAACCTTTGCCGTTGGTGCCGGCGATGTGGATGACCGGGGGCAGCCGGTCCTGCGGATTGTCAAGCCGCTCCAGCAGCCGCGAAATGCGGTCGAGCGAAAGGTCGAAGCCTTTCGGATGAAGCGCCATCAGGGCTTCGATTTCGCGGTCGGCGGCAAGCGTCGTCATGGTGGAATCCTAGCGCATGAGCCTGAAAACCAGAATCGGTTTCGGATGGCCATGGCAATCAAAGGCTACAGCGCGCCGAAGCCCTCGTGCAATCGCGGTCGCGGCGCTTCGTGTCGCTTCAGGCTTGCGGCCGAGCTTCCGCGGCAACCACCGCCGGCGGCAGGATTTCCGGCTCCAGCGTTTTTTGCTCTTCCGGCAGCTTGAGCAGCATCTTGAGCAGGCGCGCGATCGTTTCACGCATTTCCAGCCTGGATACGACCATGTCGACCATGCCGTGCTCCATCAGATATTCGGAGCGCTGGAAGCCATCGGGCAGTTTCTCGCGGATCGTCTGTTCGATGACGCGCGGTCCGGCAAAGCCGATCAGCGCGCCGGGCTCGGCGATGTGCACGTCGCCCAGCATGGCGTAGGAGGCGGTCACGCCGCCCGTGGTCGGGTTGGTCAAAACGACGATGTAGGGCAGGCCGGCTTCCTTCAGCCGGTCGACACCGACCGTTGTCCGAGGCAATTGCATCAGGGACAAAATACCTTCCTGCATGCGGGCGCCGCCGGAAGCAGCAAACAGGATCAGCGGCCGCTTGCGCTGCAGGGCCACTTCGAAACCGTGCACGATGGCGTCGCCGGCGGCCATGCCGAGCGAACCGCCCATGAAGGCGAAGTCCTGCACCGTGACCACAACCGGAAGACCCTCGACGGTGCCCAGCGCATTGATGATCGCGTCCTCAAGGCCGGTCTTGGCCTTGGCGTCCTTCAACCGGTCGACATAGCGCTTCTCGTCGCGGAATTTCAGCGGATCCTGCATGACCTTGGGGTTGTCCAGGGTCTCGTATTTGCCGCCATCGAAGAAGAATTTCAGCCGCTCCTTGGCCGAGATCTTCATGTGATGACCGGACGAGGGAATGACGAACTGGTTCGATTCCAGGTCCTTGTGGAACACCATCTCGCCGGTCTCCGGATCCTTGATCCAGAGATTCTCGGGCATGTCGGTGCGCCGGCCGAGCATCGAATTGATCTTCGGGCGAACGTAATTGGTGATCCAGTTCATCGCTTCGGCTCCTGTCCTGACGAAGAGTTGCTAATGCATGTCGCCCAAAAGTGGGAACCGGTTCTGGGATAACGGCATGCACAAGACCTGACGTAGGGAAACTATTCGGCAGCAGCAAGGCGGGCCGAGCGCACGCCTTGCGCTAGGCCGCTGACCAGCGTGGCGACGGCCTCGGCCGGATCGGCGGTCTTCTCGCCCTTCGGCCCCAGCACATTGGCCACCGCATTGACGATCGCGGTGCCGACGACGACGCCGTCGGCATTGGCGCCGATCACCCGGGCCTGCTCGGCGGTCTTGACGCCGAAGCCGACGCAGACCGGCAGGTCGGTGTGGCCCTTGATGCGCTTGACCGCCGCCGCCACCTTGCCGGTGTCGGCCAGTGCCGAGCCGGTGATGCCGGTCATCGACACGTAATAGACGAAGCCCGACGTGTTCTGCAGCACCTTGGGCAGGCGTTTGTCGTCGGTGGTCGGCGTCGCCAGCCGGATGAAGTTGATGCCGGCTTTCAATGCCGGAATGCACAGTTCCTCATCCATCTCCGGGGGCAGGTCGACGACGATCAGCCCGTCGATGCCGCTGGCGATCGCGTCCTTGAGGAAGCGGTCGACGCCATAGATGTAGATCGGATTGTAGTAGCCCATCAGCACGATCGGCGTTTCATTGTCGCCAGCGCGGAAGTCGGCCGCCATCTTCAGCGTCTTGGCCAGCGTCTGGCCGCCTTTCAGCGCCCGCAAGCCCGCCGCCTGGATCGCCGGGCCGTCGGCCATCGGATCGGAGAACGGCATGCCGAGCTCGATAATATCGGAACCTGCGCCCGGCAACGCCTTCATGATCGACAAAGAGGTATCGTAGTCGGGGTCGCCGCCCATGAAATAGGTGACGAGCGCCGGGCGGCCTTCGGTCCTGAGCTTCGCCATGCGGCGGTCGATGCGGGTGGCCATGATCAGATCTCCATGCCCAGCATGCTGGCCACCGTGTGCACGTCCTTGTCGCCACGGCCGGACAGGTTGACGATGACGATCTGATCCTTGTCCATGGCAGGCACGATCTTCACCGCATGCGCGATGGCGTGCGCCGATTCCAGCGCCGGGATGATGCCTTCGACGCGCGTCGTCAGCTTGAAAGCCTCCAGCGCCTCGTCATCGAGGATCGGCACGTATTCGACCCGGCCTGAATCGCGCAGCCAGGAATGCTCCGGCCCAACGCCGGGATAGTCGAGGCCGGCCGAGATCGAATGGCCGTCCATGATCTGGCCGTCGGAATTCTGCAGGAGATAGGTGCGGTTGCCATGCAGCACGCCCGGCGCGCCGGCATTCATCGAGGCGCAATGCTCGATGCCGTCGAGACCGCGACCGCCGGCTTCGATGCCGATGATGCGGACCTCCTTGTCGTCGAGGAAGGGATGGAACAGGCCGATGGCGTTCGAACCACCGCCGACAGCGGCGATGATGGTGTCGGGCAGCCGGCCTTCCTGCTCGAGGATCTGTGCCCGCGCCTCGATGCCGATCACCGACTGGAAGTCGCGCACCAGCTCCGGATAGGGATGCGGGCCGGCGGCGGTGCCGATCAGGTAATAGGTGTCCTCGACATTGGTGACCCAGTCGCGCAACGCCTCGTTCATGGCGTCCTTCAGCGTGCCGTGGCCGGCGGTCACCGGGCGCACTTCGGCGCCGAGCAGCTTCATGCGGAAGACGTTCGGGCTTTGCCGGGCAACGTCTGTGGCGCCCATGTAGACGACGCAGGGAAAGCCGAAGCGGGCCGCAACCGTGGCCGAGGCCACGCCGTGCTGGCCGGCGCCGGTCTCGGCGATGATGCGCTTCTTGCCCATGCGCTTGGCCAGCAGGATCTGGCCGAGGCAGTTGTTGATCTTGTGCGAACCGGTGTGGTTCAAATCCTCCCGCTTGAAGTAGACCTTCGCGCCGCCCGCGAGGCCCCTGGCCGAGGAAACCTCACGAAGATGCTTCGTGAGGCCTTCGGCGAAATAAAGCTTCGACGGCCGTCCGGCATAGTGGGTCGACAGGTCAGTCAGCTCAGCCCTGAAATCCGCATCGTTCTTGACCTCGTTCCAGTGCCGCTCCAGATCGAGGATCAGCGGCATCAGCGTTTCGGCAACGAAACGACCGCCGAAAATGCCGAACATGCCCTGTTCGTCGGGCCCGGTGCGGAAGGAATTGGGTGTCGCCGGCTTGTTCATCGCCGATCTCCTGGCATCTTGACTATGAGGCATGTCCTTGTCGGAAAACCGGTTCCCACTTTTCCGGGACATGCTCTGGTTTGAGGCACCACTAGGCTGCGC
>NZ_RZRA01000206.1:0-6720 GCF_003998945.1 Mesorhizobium sp. M7A.F.Ca.CA.003.01.2.1
GTGCGGCCTGTCGCGCATCGCCACCGTCATCACCGATGACGGCATCGACGATCGTGAAGCCAAGATGCTGGAGACCGCCGGCGTGACGCTGATCGTCGCCCGCACATCCGCAACCAACAAGGAAGAATCTTCACTGCAGGCCTGAGGCCAACTCGCGCTCGCAGCGGCGATGGAATGCAACGCTCAAGGGAGGAAATTCGATGAGCTTCTTGAAGAAATTGATGGTAACGGCGGCCTTTTCAGCCGCCATGTTCGTGAACGCAGCCTATGCCGAAAACGTCAAGATCGCGCTGGTGGTGAAGTCGCTCGGCAACGGCTTCTTCGATGCCGCCAACAAGGGCGCCGAAGAGGCGGCCAAGGAACTCGGCGATGTCGACATCATCTACACCGGCCCGACCAAGGCGACCGCCGAAGCGCAGATCGAAGTGGTCAATTCGCTGATCGCGCAGAAGGTCAACGCCATCGCCATTTCGGCCAATGACGCCGACGCTCTGGTGCCGGTGCTGAAGAAGGCCATGGAACGCGGCATCACCGTCATCTCGTGGGATTCGGGCGTCGCCAAGGAAGGTCGCCAGCTTCACCTCAACCCGTCCGACACCGGCCTGATCGGCGAGACCATCATCAAGCTCGCCGCCGACCACCTGCCGGAAGGCGGCGAGGTCGCCATCCTGTCGGCCTCCTCGACCGCGACCAACCAGAACGCCTGGATCGACGCGGCCAAGAAGATCCTGCCGGAGAAGTTCCCCAAGATCAAACTCGTCGCCACCGTCTACGGCGATGACGATTCGGCCAAGAGCACCGACGAAGCCAAGGGCCTGTTGAAGTCCTATCCGAACCTGAAGGCGATCATCGCGCCGACCACCGTCGGCGTCGTTGCCGCCGCCCAGGTCGTCACCGACGAGAACCTGATCGGCAAGGTCAATGTCACTGGTCTCGCACTGCCGTCCGAGTTCAAGAAGTTCATCGACAACGGTTCCAGCCAGGCGGTTGCCCTGTGGAACCCGATCGACCTCGGCTACTCGGCCGTCTACCTCGCCCATGATCTGGCGGTGAAGAAGGAAGAGGCCAAGCCCGGCGCCACGCTGTCGATCGGCCGCGTCGGCAAGGTCACGCTCGACGACACCAACTCGGCTGCAATGGCTCCGCCCTTCCAGTTCGACAAGTCGAACATCGAAAAGTTTTCCAAGATCTATTGATCTGGAGTTCTCTAGAGCTGACGCGGCGGGGCTCACGTCCCGCCGCGGCTTTAAACGAACCTTGTTTCAGGGCTTGATACGACTATGGACACGACAGCCCAACACGGCGCGGTGAAGGAGCGGCCTCCGGCCCCGGCTCCACGCCTGACGCTGTCCGGCATCTCCAAGAGCTTTCCCGGCGTGCGCGCGTTGCACAATGTCAGCCTGTCGCTCTATCCGGGCCAGGTGACAGCGCTGATCGGCGAGAACGGCGCCGGCAAGTCGACGCTGGTCAAGATCATGACCGGCATCTACCAGCCCGACGGGGGCACGATCAGCATAGACGGCCACGCCGTCACCCTGCCCAGCGCGCATGCCGCCTTCGGCCATGGCGTCACCGCCATCCACCAGGAAACCGTGCTGTTCGACGATCTGAGCGTCGCCGAAAACATCTTTCTCGGCCACGCGCCACGCACGCGTTTCGGCACCATCGACTGGCGCACGATGCGCAAGAATGCGCGCGAAGTGCTGGACACCATGCATGCCGGCCATATCGACGCCGACGCGCGGCTGAAGGACCTCGGCATCGCCAACAAGCATCTGGTCGCGGTTGCGCGTGCCATGTCGATCGACGCGCAGATCGTCATCATGGACGAGCCGACCGCCGCGCTTTCCATGAAGGAGATCGAGGAGCTCTTTTTGCTGATCGAATTCCTCAAGAGCGATGGCAAGGCGATCCTGTTCATCAGCCACAAGTTCGACGAGATCTACCGCATCGCCGACCGCTACACGGTGTTCCGCGATGGCGAGATGGTCGGCGAAGGCCTGATCAAGGATGCCGGCCAGAGCCAGATCGTGCGCCTGATGGTCGGCCGCGCGGTCGATCACATCTTCCCGCAGCGCAAGGCCGAGATCGGCGCACCGGTGCTCTCCGTTTCCGGCCTGTCGCATCCGACCGAATTCAACGATATCGGCTTCGAACTGCACAAGGGCGAGATCCTCGGCTTTTACGGCCTTGTCGGCGCCGGCCGCAGCGAGGTGATGCAGGCGATATCGGGCATCACCCGCACCTCAGCCGGCACGATCACGCTGGAAGGCAAGACGATCGCGCCGAAATCGGCTGCGGATTCGATCGATGCCGGCATCGTCTACGTACCGGAAGAACGCGGCAAGCAAGGCGTGGTGATCGGCCTGCCGATCTTCCATAACGTCTCGCTGCCTTCGCTCAAGCGCACGTCGAAATCCGGCCTGCTGCGGCTGTCGGAGGAGTTCGATCTGGCCCGCTCCTACACCGAGCGACTCGACCTCAGGGCCTCTTCGCTCAGCCAGGATGTCGGCACGCTGTCGGGCGGCAACCAGCAGAAGATCGTCATCGCCAAATGGCTGGCGACGTCGCCCAAGGTGATCATCCTGGACGAGCCGACCAAGGGCATCGACATCGGCTCGAAGGCCGCCGTGCACGGCTTCATGGCCGAGTTGGTGGCGCAAGGCCTGTCGGTGATCATGGTGTCGTCCGAGCTGCCCGAAATCCTCGGCATGTCCGACCGTGTCGTGGTCATGCGCGAGGGGCTAGTCGCGGCGGTCTACGACAACAAGGGGCTGGACGCCGAGACGCTGGTTCGGACGGCAGCGGGGATCGCGGCATGAAGGCTTTCCTCAAATACCGCGAAATCTGGCTGGCTGCTGCCATCATCGTCTTGATCGGGCTGATCTCGACGCGTTTTCCGGCCTTCGCCGATCCGGCCAATCTGCGTCAGGTGTTCAACGACACCTCGATCCTGATGATCCTGGCGCTTGGCCAGATGGTGGTCATCCTGACCCGGTCGATCGACCTGTCGATGGCGTCCAACCTCTGCTTCACCGGCATGGTGGTGGCGATGCTGAACGCCGCGCATCCGGCGATCCCGATCCCGCTGCTGATCGTCATTGCGCTGGTCGTCGGCCTGGTGCTCGGCGCCATCAACGGCCTTTTGGTCTGGCGGCTGAACATCCCCTCGATCGTGGTGACGTTGGGCACGCTGACCATCTATCGCGGCGCCACCTTCGTCCTGTCCGGCGGTGCCTGGGTCAATGCCGACAAGATGAGCCCGGAGTTCATCGGCTTCCAGCGCGCGGCCTTCCTCGGCATTCCGGTGCTGTCGTGGATCGCCATCCTGGTCATTGCGCTGTTCTTCGTTGTGATGACACGCACCGCGCTCGGCCGCTCGATCTACGCAATCGGCGTCAACCCGACGGCGTCGGTCTATGCCGGCATCGATGTCGGCCGGACGAAATTCATCGTCTTCTGCATCTCCGGCATGATTGGCGGCCTGTCGGGCTATCTCTGGATCTCGCGCTACGTGATCGCCTCGGTCGAGGTCGCCAATGGCTATGAGCTCAACATCATCGCCGCCTGCGTCATCGGCGGCATCTCGATCGCCGGCGGCATCGGCTCGGTCGGCGGCGCGGTATTAGGGGCGCTGTTCCTCGGCATCATCTCCAACGCGCTGCCGGTCATCAACATCTCACCCTTCTGGCAGATGGCGATTTCGGGCAGCGCAATCATTCTGGCCGTCGTGCTCAATGCGCGCGGCGAGCGCCAGCAAGGCCGCATCATCCTCAGAAAGGTGGAGGCGTGACCGACAGCCCTGCCCCGCGCCACATTCCCGACCGGCTCGACAAGCCGCTGCGTTCGGCGATCTTTTCCTGGGAAGCGCTGCTGGTCGTGGTGGCCGTCGCCATCTTCGCCATCAACAGCTTCGCCTCGCCCTATTTCCTCGATCCGTACTCGCTGTCCGATCTGACCTTCAATTTCACCGAGAAGGGCCTGATCGCCTTCGCCATGGCGCTGCTGATCATCTCGGGCGAGATCGATCTGTCGGTGGCCGCCATCATTGCGCTGGCGTCGACCATGATGGGCATGGCGGTGCAGGCCGGCGCCGGCACGCCAGTGCTGGTGGCAATCGGCATCGTTGTCGGGCTCGGCTGCGGCGCCTTCAACGGTCTGCTGGTGACAAGGCTCGGCCTGCCCTCGATCGTCGTCACCATCGGCACGATGAGCCTGTTTCGCGGCATCGCCTTCATCATCCTCGGCGACCAGGCCTACAAAGGCTATCCCTCAAGCTTCGCCTTCTTCGGCCAGGGCTATGTCTGGTGGGTGGTGTCGTTCGAGCTGGTGCTGTTCCTGATCGCGGCTGTCGTCTACTGGTTCCTCTTGCACCGCACGAGTTTCGGCCGACGCGTCTTCGCCATCGGCAACAATCCGGTCGCTGCGCAATTTTCCGGCGTGCGCGTCGGCCGCACCAAGTTCATCCTGTTTTGCCTGACCGGGCTGATGTCGGGCATCGCCTCGGTGCTGATCACCTCGCGCCTCGGTTCGACGCGGCCCTCGATCGCGCAGGGTTATGAACTCGAAGTCATCACCATGGTGGTGCTCGGCGGCGTCAGCATCCTCGGTGGCGCCGGCAGCATTCTGGGCGTCGTGCTCGCCGCCTTCATCATGGGGCTGGTGACCTTCGGGCTCGGCCTGCTCAATGTGCCGGGCATCGTCATGTCGATCTTCATCGGCCTGCTGCTGATCATCGTCATCGCCTTGCCGATCGTCTGGCGGCGGCTGCGCGGAGGGCGTTGATGGCCGAGAAATACGCGTTCAAGATGAAGCTGAAGCCCGGCATGAAGGCAGAGTACAAGAAGCGCCATGACGAGATCTGGCCGTCGCTGGTCGCGCTGCTGAAGCAGGCCGGCGTCTCCGATTATTCCATCCATCTCGACGAGGAGACCAATATCCTGTTCGGTGTGCTGTGGCGGCAAGACGACCACCGCATGGACGAATTGCCCGGGCATTCGGTGATGCAGCGCTGGTGGGCCCACATGGCCGACATCATGGAAACCAGGCCGGACAACGAGCCGGTGGCCGTGAAGCTGGAAACAATGTTCCATATGGCATGACTGCGATGCGCCACATCGCCGTCATCGACATAGGCAAGACCAACGCCAAGGTGGCGCTGGTCGACCTCGCTGCGTTGAGCGAGGTGGCGCTGCGCCGCATGGCGAATGCGCCGGTGCGGCAGGCGCCTTACCCACATCACGATGTCGAGGCCTTGTGGGCATTCATCCTCGAAAGCCTTGCCGGCCTCAACCGCGAACAGCGCATCGACGCCATTTCGATCACCACCCATGGCGCGACCGGCGTGCTGGTCGACGCGGCGGGTGAACTGGTGCTGCCGGTGCTCGACTATGAGTTCGACGGCCCCGACGGGATGGCCGAGGATTACGACGCGATCCGCCCGCCTTTTGCCGAGACCGGCACGCCGCGCCTGCCGCTCGGCCTCAATCTCGGAGCACAATTCTTCTGGCAGCAGAAGAGCTTCCCGGCGGAATTCGCCAGGGCCGCGGCGCTGCTGATGTACCCGCAATACTGGGCCTTGCGCCTGACCGGCATCGCCGCCAACGAGGTCACCTCGCTCGGCTGCCACACCGACCTGTGGAACCCGTGGACAGCGGATTTTTCATCCCTGGTCGAGAGGCTGGAGTGGCGAAGCCTGACGGCGCCGGTGCGGCCAGCCGGGGACCGCCTCGGCCCGATCCTGCCCGCTGTTGCGGTGCGAACCGGACTCGATCCGCAAACGCCGGTGTTCTGCGGTCTGCATGATTCCAACGCGTCGCTGCTGCCGCATCTGCTGTCCGACAAACCGCCTTTCTCGGTGGTCTCGACCGGCACCTGGGTGGTGTCGATGGCGGTCGGCGGCAAGCAGATTGTGCTGGATGCGGCGCGCGACACGCTGGTCAATGTCAACGCGCTCGGCGATCCCGTTCCCTCTGCGCGCTTCATGGGTGGCCGCGAGTTTTCGGTGCTGACAAAGGATCAGCCGGAGCCGTGGACCGAGGATGATGTCGGCGCCGTGCTGGCGCGAAAGATGCTGCTGCTGCCGTCGACCCAGCAAGGTTCGGGGCCGTTCCCGCACCATGCCGCGGCATGGCTCAACGCCGACGGCATCAACAAAGGCCAGCGCTTTGCCGCCATCTCATTCTATCTGGCCCTGATGACGGCGACCTGCCTCGACTTGATCGGTGCCGACGGCCCGACCACGGTCGAAGGCCCCTTTGCCCGCAACCGGCTCTTTGTCGGCATGCTGGCGGCAGCCACGGCGCGCGCCGTGGTTGCGTCGGAGGCCGCCACCGGCACCAGCATCGGCGCGGCGCTGCTGGCATGCGATCGGCCGGCGACGCACGGCAAGGGCGAAAGAATAGAACGGCCTATAGACCCAGCATGGGTCGACTATGTCAGCGCATGGCGGGCGGCAGTGGAAGTGCAGGGCTGATCAGAGAATCCGTTTGCCGAAGGCAGACATGACGAAGTTGACCGCGTCGGTGCCGATCCGCGGCTCCAGATCCGCCGTCAGGCCCGAAACATCCATCGACAGCAAGCCGCCGGAGAGCGCGATCGCCTCCATCGCCTGATGTGTTTCGCGCACGGTCAGCCCACCGGAGCCCGCAGCCCAGCCGGCGAATTCGGTCGCGGTCGGCGAATAGCTGACATGAAAGCCTTGCGTGCCTGATGTGGCGA
>NZ_RZRA01000207.1:0-6712 GCF_003998945.1 Mesorhizobium sp. M7A.F.Ca.CA.003.01.2.1
CCCTCGGCCACACCGGCCTTGTCAGCTTCTTGTAATCGGTCACCGCCGGATTGCTGGGATACGAACTCGGCGCCGAGACATAGATGATCTCGGCGGCGATCGGCTCGAAGCCGGCGTAGAAATGATTGGTCGACTTGATCAGCAGCATGTCCTTGGCTAGCGGATCGACGCCGATGTTGGAAAAGATATCCGGCTCGAAAGTCTGCGTGCGGTTGGTGTTGAGGATGATGTCGACCTCGGTGCCTTCGAGGCGGACCAGCGCCGTCGGCCCAAGCGTCACCCGGCTTGGCCCGAAACTCTGCCAGCCCTCCGCAACCGCCTTCAGCACGCGCACGCGCGCATCGATCGGCTCGCCGGCTTGCGGCCCGGCCTTGCCGCCGAAGCGCAGGTCGATGACTGCGCCCTCGCCTGCCGCCAGGCAGAAGGTGACCGCAATCGGATCCCAGATGGTCGCGACGGCGAACCTGTCCAGGCCACGCGCCAGCATCTGGCGCAGCACGAAGGTGCCGTCGCCGGGCACACCGCCGCCGGGATTGTCCCAGATATCGGCGATGACCACCGGCTTGCCCGGATTTTCTGTGCGCACGGCCAGCGCCCGATCGATGCCGTCGGCAGCACTCAGCATCGTCATCGCCGTCTTTTCGCGCAGCGCGTAGAGTTCCCGCCCGAGCCGTTCCGCCAGCGCGTCGCCCTTGGCCTTGTCATTGTCGGTGACGACCAGGATGCGCGTGCCCATCTCGGGCACATCGGCCGCCATGAAGCCGTGGATGACGGAGACCGACAGCACGCCGTCCTTGCCGTGCAGCGCCTTGATGCGATCGACGAAGGACCGCATCGGCTCGCGGCTGGTCGGCAGCACCTGGATCATGCGGCAGTCGAAGGTCGAAATCACAGGGTTGATCTCACCGCGCACTGCTGCCAGGCCAAGCTCGACGACATGTTCGCCGCGCTCGTAGAAATCGGTGTGCGGAAATTCGAGGAAATAGGCGAGAATGTCGGAGGCCGCGACGCGCTTCGGTGTCAGATGGCTGTGCGGATCGAGTTCCACGGCGATCACCACCTCCGGCCCGACCATTGCGCGAACCCGTTCGAGCAGATCGCCTTCGCAATCGTCATAGCCTTGCGCCACCATGGCGCCATGCAGGCCGAGGATGACAGCATCGACCGGCAGCGCCGCCTTGAGCTGGCCCAGAATCTCGTCGCGCAGAGCCTCATAGGTCTGCCGCTGCACCAGGCCGCCCGGCTCCGCCCAGGTGGCGGTGCCTTCGATGACGTCGAGGCCTTCGGCCACCGCACGCCGGCGTAGCGCCACCATCGGCGAGGAGCACAGCGTCGGCGTTTCCGGATGCTTGCCTGGCCCGGCATAGAAGGCCATCTCGAACGAAGCCCTATCGGTCGGCACCGGCGAGAAGGTGTTGGTTTCCGTCGCCAGCGAGGCGGTGAAAATGCGCATGAAAGCGCCGTCCTTGAATAGGCGCTATTTGACCGCCCCGAGCGCCAGGCCCCTGACGAGGTAGCGCTGCAGCCAGATGAACAGGATGGCCACCGGCAAGGTCGCCAGCAGCGTCGCGGCCATGACGTGATGCCATTCGATGGTGTAGCGGCCGGCGACCAGCGAAAACACCTGGATCGGCAGCGTGTAGCTTTCCTGGCTGCGCAGCATGGTGAGCGCCACGACGAACTCGTTCCAGGCGTTGATGAAGGTGAAGATCGCCGTCACCGCGATCGCCGGCAGGCAGAGCGGCAGGAACACCTTGCGCAAGGTCAGCCAGCGGCCGGCGCCCTCCATCCAGGCGGCTTCCTCGAGATCGCGCGGGATGGTGTCGAAATAGCTCTGCAGCATCCACACCGTGAAGGCGACGTTGAAGGCCATGTAGATGAAGCCGAGCGCCGTCGTGCTCTCGACCAGGCCCCAGGCCGCCATCAGCCGGAACAGGCCGAGCACCAGCACGATCGGCGAGATCATCTGCGAAATCAGCAGGAACTGGCGCAAGGCGCCGTAGCCGGCAAAGCGGAAGCGCGACATCGCATAGGCCGCCGGAACCGAGATCAGGATGGCGCCGACGGTGGCGATCACAGACACGTAGAGCGAATTGAGCAACGCCTGGCCGAAGCCGGTCGCCACCCACATGTCGGAAAAATTCGACCAGCGGAATTCGCTCGGCCACCAGGTCGGCGACAGCACTTCCTGTCTCGGCTTGACTGCGGTCAGGAACATCACCGCGAAGGGAAAGAGCGTCACCACGATCAGCGGCGCCAGCAGCAGCCAGGCGATGATCGAACGCTTGAGCTTGCTCGTCATGCGCGTTGCTCCCGCATCGCCAGCCGCACATAGATCATGGTGAAGACCAGCAAGATGGCGAACATCACCAGCGACACCGCCGATGCTTCGCCCAGCTTGCCGATGCGGAAGGCCAGCTTGTAGAGATGGGTGACCAGGATATCGGTCGAGTTGGCCGGACCGCCCTGCGTCATCACCCAGATGATCGGGAAGGAATTGAAGACGTAGATGGTGTTGAGCACGATGGCGATGTTGATGAACGGTTTCAGGAGCGGAAAGGTGATTTCGCGGAACTGCTGCAGCGGCGTCGCCCCTTCAAGCGCCGCCGCCTCGTAGAGATCGTCCGGGATCGACGACAGCCCGCCGAGGAAGATCGTCGTCGTGAACGGCACCGTCACCAGGATGCCGATCAGCACTTGCATCGGAAAGGCGGTTTCGGCACTCGCCAGCCACTGGATGTTGTGATCGATGAGGCCGAGGCCGATCAGCGCCGAATTGAGCATGCCGCTTTCGCCGCTCAGCGCCCAGCGCCAGACCACCGCGGTCATGGTCAGCGACACCGCCCAGGGCAGCATGATGATGACGCGGGCAATGCCGCGGCCATAGAAATCGGTGTTGAGGATCATCGCCACCGGGATCGACAAGAGAAGCGCGCCGCCGACCACCATCACCGTCCATTGGCCGGTGCGCCAAAGCGCGGCCGTGAAATCGGGATCGGCAGCGAGTGCCGCGAAATTGGCGAAGTCGTTGAAGTCACGAAGCTGGCCGAAGCGGCTGACGTCATGCGTCGAGATCTGGATCAGGTCCCAGACCGGCCAGAAGATGACCACCGCCGCCAGAAACAGGCTGGGCAAGGTCAGGAGATAGGGCAAGAAACGATTTTGCATCGGCTGGCTTTGTACCGCGTTGCGGGGAGATTGGATTTCGCTGGCTTGACAGATTGACTTGGTCCGGCCTCGTTCTTCTCAGGGCACCGCTTCAGGATTCCTTGCAACCGTCGGCGCTGCCCTCACCTGCTCGTCCGTTCTCCGCAGCAGTTGCGGAAGGGCCCCTTTCCTCTCCCCCGTCGATCGGGGGAGAGGTGTCGAGCGAAGCTCGACGGAGTGGGGGTCGACCCCTTGGGCGCAAGGCGAGACTTGCGCCTGGTGCTCTTCCTATATCCGTTCGCGGTGGCTGCCAGGTGGTTCCCCCACTCCGTCTCGGCTTCGCCGAGCCACCTCTCCCCCCTCCGGTGGGAGAGGAAAGGAGCCTGGCTGGGCGGCGTTGACATCGACGAACTATCTTTCTGCTCGAGGCTGCAAGATGTGGCGCGCCCCGCCTGAATCTGGGGCGCGCCACGGGCGCAGGGAGATACGCCCTATTCCTTCAGCACTGCCCCCCTACTTCTTCAGCACCGCATTGGCCTTGGCCGCCGCGTCCTTCAGGCCTGCCTCGGGGTCGCCGCCGAGATAGATCTTCTGCATGGCGTCCGACGTGATCTGGGCGACCTCTTCCCAGCCCGGGATGACCGGCGCGAAGCGGGCGTCGGGCAGCAGAGCGGTGAACGCGGCCAGATCGGCATTGTTGACGTAGTAGTCCATCTTGGCCTCTTCCTTGTTCACCGGCAGGAAGCCTTCGCCCTGTGTGAACTTGGCACGCTGCTCCGTGGTGAACAGGAAATCGAGCAGCTTCCAGGCCTCGTCCTTGTTCTTGGAGTTCTTGAACATGATGATGGAATCGGTGACGCCATAGGTGCCGCGCGCGCCGGTCGGTCCGGCGGGAATGGCCGCAACGCCGTATTTCAGGTTCGGCGCCTCGTCCTTGATCTGGTTGGACAGGAAGGGTGCGGTGATCATCATGCCGACCTTGCCCTGCTTGAACAGGTTCTGCACGTCCTCGCGGTTGTTGGAGGTGACGCCGGGTTCGGTCAGGCCTTCGTCGATCATCGACTTGTAAAGCTTGGCGGCTTCAAGCGCGCCGGGCGTGCTCAGGCCCGAAGTGCCGTCCTTGTTGAGGATTTCCGTGCCGTAGGACCACATCGCATAGTAGTAATAGACGTCGGTCTCGATCTCCTTGCCCTGCAGGCCGAAGCCGAACGTGCCGGACCCCAGAGCCTTGATCTTGCGCGCATCTTCCTGCAGCTCGGTCCAGTTTGCCGGTGGCTTGGCGATGCCGGCCTTCTCGAACAGCTCCTTGTTGTAGTACATGGCGCGCGCCGAGGCAGCGATCGGCAGGCCGTAGGTCTTGCCATCCATGATCGAGGGCGACAGGAAGGTGTCGATGAAGCGGTCCTTGAAGTCGGGCTTGATGTAGCCGTCGAGCGGCTCGGCGACATCCTGCTGGACGAAGTCGATCAGCCAGCGCGTGCCGATGATCGACAGATCGGCATTGGTGCCGGCGGTGATGTCGGTGGTCAGCTTCTGCAGCAGCACATCCCACGGCACCACTTCGAACTTGACCGTGATGCCGGGGTTCGCCGCCTCGAATTCCTTCTTGACGCTGTCGAAATATGGGCCAGTCTTGGCGCTGTACTCGGCCACGGTGACCCGCACCTCGCCCGCATCCGCCTGCGCCGCAATTGCCAGCATGCTCATTCCGGCCATCAGGCCGACAGTCCATTTTGCAAGACTCATTTGAACTCTCCCATTTTGATTTTTGCGCCTGCGCGCCTCTTCGTTACCCAAGCAGAAGATTTATGTTACTTTCCTACATTATCGTGGATTTGAAGGCTTGCAAGCAGATTATTCTGTTGCTTAATTACATTTTGTGGACTAGGCCTGATCCGACCTGTCGAAGATCCCGGAGGATGACGCACGGTGGTTTCGCAAACGGAACTCGAAGGCAGGGCCGAATTCGAGGGCAAGACTGTCGTTGTGACGGGTGCGGGCGGCGGCCTCGGCACGGCCATCGTGGCGCTGATGGCGCAAAGGGGCGCCAGGGTCGTAGGCTGCGACCAGTCGAGCGAGGCGTTGAAGAGCCCGTTTTTTGCCGCCCGCCACGTCTTCGATCTTCTCGACAAGGCGTCGATAGCCACAGCGATCGCCGCCATCCTCGACCGGGACGGTGTGCCCGACATTCTCATCAACAATGCCGGCTGGACGCGCGCCGAGACGCTCCCCGCGCTCAACCCCGACAGGATTGAGCAGGAACTCGACCTCAACCTGACCGGCGTGATGAATTTCGCCGATCCGCTGGTCAAGGCGATGGCCAGCCGTGGCTCCGGCAGCGTCGTCTTCATCTCCTCGGTCAACGCCATCGCGCATTTCGGCAATCCCGCCTATGCCGCGGCCAAGGCCGGCATCAACGCCTATGCCAAGGCGATCGCCGTCGAGCTCGGCCGCAGCGGCCTGCGCGCCAATGTCGTCTGCCCCGGATCGATCCGCACCGCCGCCTGGGACCACCGCCTTGCCAAGGATCCCGAAATCCTCGGCAAATTGCAGCGGCTCTATCCGCTCGGTCGCATCGTCAACGCTGCGGAAGTGGCGGAAGCCGTCGCTTTCCTTGCGTCCGATCGCGCATCGGGAGTAACAGGCGTGGTGATGCCCGTGGACGCGGGACTGACCGCCGGTTGCCTGCCCTTCATCGACGACATATTGGGAGCGTGAGCATGACCGACGTCGAGTTCCGCGACCTGTCGAAATCCTTCGGGCAGCACAAGATCCTCGAGAACATCAGCCTCGATATCAAGAGCGGCGAGTTCGTCGTCCTGGTCGGCCCGTCCGGCTGCGGCAAGTCGACCTTGCTGCGCATGCTCGCCGGCCTGGAGACGATCACTTCCGGCGATCTGTTGATCGGCGGCGTGCGCGCCAACGCGCTGCCGCCGCAGCAGCGCAACATCGCCATGGTGTTCCAGTCCTATGCGCTGTTTCCGCATCTGAAGGCATCGGACAATATCGGTTTCGGCCCGAAGATACGCGGCGAGACGCGCACGGTAATCGATGAGAAGGTCAAGAAGGCGTCCGGGGTCCTCAATCTCTTCTCCTATCTCGACCGCTATCCCCGCCAGCTGTCGGGCGGCCAGCGCCAGCGCGTCGCCATGGGCCGCGCCATCGTGCGCGAACCGTCTGTGTTCCTGTTTGACGAACCCCTGTCCAATCTCGACGCACAATTGCGCGTGCAGATGCGCGTCGAGATCAAGGCTCTGCACCAGCGGCTGAAATCGACGATCGTCTACGTCACCCACGACCAGATCGAGGCTATGACCATGGCCGACCGCATCGTCGTGATGGATCGCGGCAGGATCCAGCAGGTCGGGGCGCCGCTGGAGCTTTATGACAGGCCGGCCAACAAGTTCGTCGCCTCCTTCCTCGGCTCGCCGTCGATGAGTTTCGTCTCGGGTTCGCTCAAGACGACGCTTGAGAAAACCTGGTTCGAATCGGCCGGTGGCGGGCGGCTGGCGCTTGCCGGCAAACAGGTGCCGGCGGACAGCGCGGTGGAGGCCGGCATCCGGCC
>NZ_RZRA01000208.1:0-6709 GCF_003998945.1 Mesorhizobium sp. M7A.F.Ca.CA.003.01.2.1
TACATGCGCGGCTGCATCCACTACCGCCAGTCGCTCGACAAGCAGGCGCCGGACGCCCCGGTCCACGACAAGGAATTCAATGGCTAAGCAGTTCAGCTTCAAGGTTCTGGCAATCGACGGCAAGGCGCGGCGCGGCGTGATCGACATGCCGCGCGGCGAAATCCGCACGCCAGCCTTCATGCCGGTCGGCACCGGCGGTACCGTCAAGACGATGTATATGGACCAGGTGCGCGGCGTCGGCGCCGACATCATCCTTGGCAACACCTACCATCTGATGCTGCGGCCAGGCGCCGAGCGTGTGGCGCGGCTCGGCGGCTTGCATGAATTCGCCCGCTGGCCGCATCCGATCCTGACCGACAGTGGCGGTTTCCAGGTCATGTCGCTGTCGAAGCTGAGAAAGCTGACCGAAAAGGGCGTCACCTTCCGCTCGCATATCGATGGCGCCGCCTACGAGATGTCGCCGGAGCGGTCGATCGAGATTCAGGGGCTGCTCGATTCCGATATCCAGATGCAGCTCGACGAATGCACGGCGCTGCCGGCCGAAATGAAGGAGATCGAGCGCGCCATGGAGCTGTCGCTGCGCTGGGCCGAGCGCTGCAAGACGGCGTTCGGCGACCAGCCGGGCAAGGCGATGTTCGGCATCGTGCAAGGCGGCGACAACGCAGCGCTGCGGGTGCGATCGGCGCAGGCGCTGAGCGCGATGGAGTTGAAGGGCTATGCGGTCGGCGGCCTGGCCGTCGGCGAACCGCAAGCGGTGATGCTCGAGATGCTCGACATCACCTGTCCGGAGCTGCCGGCGGACAAACCGCGCTATCTGATGGGCGTCGGCACGCCTGACGATATCCTGAAGTCGGTGGCGCGCGGCATCGACATGTTCGACTGCGTGATGCCGACACGGGCCGGCCGCCACGGCCTCGCCTATACAAGGCGCGGCAAGGTCAATCTGCGCAACGCCCGCCATGCTGACGATCCGCGCCCACTCGACGAGGAAAGCGACTGCCCGGCCGCCCGTGACTACTCACGCGCCTATCTGCATCATCTGGTGCGCTCGCAGGAAGCGCTCGGCGCCATGCTTTTGACGTGGAACAACCTGTCCTACTACCAGAAACTGATGCAGGACATCCGCGCTGCGATCGAGGCTGGCACCTTCGAGGCGCGCGGCGCCGAAATCACCGAGGGCTGGGCGAGGGGCGATATCCCGTTGCTGTAAGGCCTCAAGTGCTGAGCGAATTCGAGGCGCGCAGGCTGCAGCCGGTGATCTGGAACGTGCCGTCGGGCTGCTGCTGCAGCGTATAGACCGCCTCGTAATCCTTGCCATCGGGGCCGACGATCAGCACCTGCTGGACGATCGAACCCGGACCGGTCTCCTCGACCTTGCCGAAGGAATAAGTCTGCGGCTTGCGCACCGGCGGATAGCCGTTGGTCACCATGTTCATGAAGGCATCGACGGTCGGGAAGATCCGCTTCACATTCGGGGCGGCGAAGCTGTAGGCGGTGGCGCCGTCATTGGCGATGAGGGCCTTTAGCTGACCGTCGATGACGGACTGGCCTGCCTTGATCTCGGCATCGCCGGCCAATGCCGACGACACGCAGAGGAATGGAACGACTGCGAATGCGAAAAAGGCGCGGCGCATGGCCTGTCTCCGTTGTCCCGCGAAACATCTTCCCTTGAAATGGTGCTGTCCGAAGACGCATCATAACATACGCTTGGCAGCGCATCGCGGTTTCAGCGATCGCGAATAATCGCTGGCGCTCGGCGGCAGGTTGCATGCTGGCGGAGAGCTGCGGCAGGTCGCAGCCCAGGCCTGGGCCGGCAGAGTACGGATTCCAGCGCTTGAAAGCCCGCCTCCAGTCTGCCAGAAGGGCCGCTGGACTTGGACGTTTAGCGGGACGAAGCCATGAAGGCGTTTTTCGTGCAGATCAAATGCGAGCTCGGCAAATCCTATGAGGTTGCCAGCGCGCTTGCCGATGCCGAGATCGCCTCGGAAATCTACTCCACCGCCGGCAACTACGATCTGCTCGCCAAATTCTATGTCGACGACGAGGAAGACGTCGGCCATTTCGTCAACGAAAAGGTGCAGATTCTCCCCGGCATCAAGGACACGTTCACCGTCGTCACGTTCCGTGCTTTCTAGCCGGTAAACGCATTTGCCCGGGCACGAGGCAAAGGCTGATCAAGGTCATATTTCAGCTGCCTCAATTTTAGGCAGGCGCAACATACTGATCGCCCGTATCTCCCAAATCACCGATTGCGCTTGATTTTCTCCGGCGACGCCAGTGAAATGGCGTCACAGGGGAGTATGCGATTGGCAGCGTTCGATGAAATGCTTCCGGAAGTCTCCGGATTGAGAAGACCGTATTCGGCGTATGATCGCTGGCTGAAGGAGCAGGATCCAGCCAGGCTGACCGAGAAGATGCAGGACGCTGAACGCGTCTTCCGCAAGACCGGCATCACCTTCGCCGTCTATGGTGAGCAAGAAGCCTCCGAGCGGCTGATCCCGTTCGACATCGTTCCCCGCATCATTTCAGGCAATGAATGGCGGCGCCTCACGCAGGGCATCGAGCAGCGCGTGCAGGCGCTGAACGCCTTCCTCGACGACATCTACCATCGCCAGGAAATCCTGCGGGCAGGGCGCGTACCCAGGGAATTGATCGCCAGGAATGAGGCATTCCTGCCGGAGATGATCGGGGTCAGGCCGCCGGCCGGCGTCTATACCCACATCATCGGCGTCGACATCGTCCGCATCTCGGAGGACGAGTTCTACGTGCTGGAGGACAATGCGCGCACGCCGTCCGGCGTCTCCTACATGCTGGAGAACCGCGAGACGATGATGCAGCTGTTCCCCGAGCTGTTCCAGAAGATCAAGGTGCGGCCGGTGGAAAACTACCCGCAGCTTCTGCGCCAGTCGCTGGCGGCGGTGCGGCCGCAAAGCACCAAAGGTGCGCCGACCATTGCGGTGCTGACGCCCGGCAGCTTCAATTCCGCCTATTTCGAACACGCCTTCCTTGCCGACCAGATGGGCGTGCAACTGGTCGAAGGCCAGGACCTGCGCGTGGTCGACGGCCATGTCGCCATGCGCACGACGGAAGGCTACAAGCAGATCGATGTGCTCTACCGCCGCGTCGATGATTCTTTCCTCGACCCGCTGACGTTCCGTCCGGATTCCGCTCTCGGCATACCCGGCATCATGGATGTCTATCGCGCCGGCAACATCACCATCGCCAATGCGCCGGGCACCGGCATAGCCGACGACAAGGCGATCTATTCCTACATGCCCGAGATCATCGAGTTCTACACCGGTCGCAAGGCAATCCTGGGCAACATTCCGACCTGGCGCTGCTCGGAGCCCGACAGCCTGAAATACGTGCTCGAACACATCGACGAGCTGGTGATCAAGGAAGTGCACGGTTCCGGCGGCTACGGCATGCTGGTCGGGCCTGCGGCAACCAAGAAGGAATGCGAGACCTTCGCCAAGAAGTTGGCGGCCAAGCCATCGAATTATATTGCCCAGCCGACGCTGGCGCTGTCGACATGCCCGATCCTGACGGAAAAAGGGCTGGCGCCGCGCCACGTCGATCTCAGGCCCTATGTGCTGGTCTCCGACCGCATCCAGATCGTGCCTGGGGGCCTCACACGCGTCGCGTTGAAGGAAGGTTCGCTGGTTGTGAACTCGTCGCAGGGCGGCGGGACGAAAGATACTTGGGTGTTGGATGATTGAGACGAGTGAGTAGGGAATAGTCAGTAGTCAGTAGCGGAAATAGAGGGACAGGAAATGCCATATTTCATTGAGATTCAATTGCTTAATATTCACTGCTCACTATTCGCTACTCACTAGCCCGAAGGGCCACTTCATGCTTTTAGGCCGCACCGCAAACGGGCTCTATTGGATGAACCGCTATATCGAGCGGGCGGAAAACATGGCGCGCTTGGTCGATGCCGGCCTGCGCATGGCGCTGACCCGCACCCAAAGCGCCTCGGAAGAGTGGAATTCGGTGCTGCTCAGCGCTGGTTCCGACGTCACCTTCAGCCAGAAATATTCCGACTATACCGCCGCCAATGTCGCCGACTTCCTGTTGCGCGACACGTCGAACCCATCGAGCACGATGTCGTCCATCGAGACAGCCCGCAACAATGCCCGCATGGTGCGCACCGCGCTGACGCGCGAGACCTGGGAAAGCATCAACGAAGCCTGGATGGCGCTGAAGCGGATGCTGGCCAAGCCGATCGACGAGCGCGACCTGCCAAGCGTGCTCGACGCCATCAAGCGCGAGACGGCGCTGATCCGCGGCTCGTTCTACGGCACCATGCTGCGCAACGAGATCTTCGACTTCTCGCAACTCGGCACTTACGTCGAGCGCGCCGACAACACGGCGCGCATCCTCGACGTGAAATATTATGTGCTGCTGCCGTCGATCTCCTGGGTTGGCTCGACGCTCGACAATTATCAGTGGGAATCGATCCTGCGTTCGGTCTCGGCGCATCGCTCCTATCGCTGGGTCTACGATGCTGATTACAAGCCGACCAACATTGCCGACTATCTGATCCTCAATGTCCGCATGCCGCGTTCGCTGATGTTCTGCTATCGCTTCCTGTCGGAGCATCTGAAATTCCTCGGCGACGATTACGGCGAGCGCCATGCCTGCCACGCAACGGCCGAGAAGACGCAGACAATGCTGAGAGCCGGGTCGATCAAGGATATCTTCGATACCGGGCTGCATGAATTCCTGGCCAATTTCATTCGCGACAACACCAAGCTGGGCGACGAAATCGCACAAGATTATCGGTTCAATTGAGCATGGTCCCGAAAGGTGGAGCCGGTTTTCTTAGACAAACGGAAACCGTTTGTCCGGAGATCGCGCTCACAAACGGAATAGAAGCATGCGGCTGAAGATTACCCACCGAACTGAGTACCGTTACGATACGCCGGTGCACTATCTGTTGCAGCGGCTGCGGCTGCTTCCAGTCAGCGGGTCGACGCAGACCGTTCTGTCCTGGGCTCTGGCGATCGAAGGCGCGCGCGAAGAGGTCCGCTTTGTCGACCATTTCGGCAACGACACAAGGCTGTTGAGCGTCGAGGGCGAGCGCGACTTCATCACGGTGGAGGCGTCGGGCGAAGTGGTGACGCGCGACACCGCGGGCGTCTCGGGGCCACACCAGGGCTTCACGCCGCTCTGGCTGTACAGCCATGAGACACCATTGACGGTGATCGGCAGCGGTATCCGCGAACTCGCCGCATCGGTTGGCAAGGGCAGCGACATCGAACGGCTGCACCGGCTGACGGCTGTCATCGGAGAGCGCGTCGCCTACACGCCCGGCACGACCAATGCGACGACGCCGGCGGAGGAAGCCTTGGCGCTCAAGACCGGGGTCTGCCAGGATCATACCCATATCTTTGCCGCCGCCGCCCGTGCCATGGGCTTTCCGGCCCGCTATGTCAGCGGCTATCTGATGCTGGATGCGACGGTCGAGCAGGCGGCCAGCCATGCCTGGGCCGAAGCGCATGTTTCGGGTCTCGGCTGGGTTGCCTTCGATGCCGCCAATGGCATCTCGCCCGACGAGCGCTATGTAAAGGTGGCGACGGGCCGCGATTACCGCGACGCCACGCCGGTGTCGGGAATTCGGCTGGGACAGGCGGAAGAACAGCTTGCGGTCACCGTCACGGTGGAGCAGTAATCCTCCGCAAGATTGCTGCCGAGCGGTTCATCGTTTCAAGGAACCCCGAACCGCTCTATCCCTTTGTTTTAACGCAATTCCGGACGGAAAACCGCTTCACACTTTTCCTGGAATTGCTCTAGAAGAGATTCCATGACCTATTGCGTTGGCCTGAAGATCGATCGCGGGCTCGTGTTCATGTCCGACACGCGCACCAATGCAGGCATGGATTCCATCTCCACCTTTCGCAAGATGCATGTCTGGGAAGAGCCGGGCGAACGCGTCATCGTTTTGATGTCGGCGGGCAATCTGGCGACGACGCAGGCCGTGGTCAGCCTGCTTGACGAGCGCACCAAGGCAATCTCCGAAAGACATTCCACACTGCTCGAAACGCCGTCGATGTACCAAACGGTCCGCATTGTTGGCGACACGGTCAAGGAGGTCATCGCCAATTCGTCACCCGCTGGCGAGAAGGCGGATTCCTATTTCAATGCGTCCTTCATCCTCGGCGGTCAGATCAAGGGCAGCGAGCCGCGCCTGTTCATGATCTATCCCGAAGGCAATTTCATCGAATCGACCGATGACACGCCGTTCTTCCAGATAGGCGAGACCAAATACGGCAAGCCGATCATCATCCGCGCCTACGAAAAGACGATGAGCCTCGCCGAGACGGTGAAGCTGCTTTTGGTGTCGTTCGATTCGACGTTGAAGTCGAACCTGTCTGTCGGCTTGCCGCTCGACCTGCTCTTCCTGGAGAAGGACGCTTTCAAGGTCGGATTGAAGAAGCGGATCGGCCAGGACGACCAGTATTACCGCACGATCTCCGATGGCTGGTCGAATGCGCTGAAGACGGCTTTTGCCAGCCTGCCGGATTTCCCTGGCTAAGGCGTGCGGCATCTCTTGCTGGTTGCATATATTTCACGCGTTAATTAATAAGAGACCAACCGCGACGGATGGTAGCGATGGATCATGTCGGGAGGACAGGATGAACAATGATGATTTCCGGCAATGGTCGCGGCGCGCCGCCGACTGGGGCGTTGACTATCGCAACAATCT
>NZ_RZRA01000209.1:0-6703 GCF_003998945.1 Mesorhizobium sp. M7A.F.Ca.CA.003.01.2.1
CCGCGCTATCGTAGGACGCCTTGTAGCTCGCCGGATCGATGAGGTAGAGCGGCTGTCCAGCCGCCACCTCGCTGCCCTCCTTGAACAGGCGCTGCTGGATAATGCCGTTCACCTGCGGGCGCACTTCGGCAACCAGCGAGGCCGCCGTGCGTCCCGACAGTTCGGCGGTGATCGCCACCGATTGCGGATGCAGGGTGACGACGCCGACTTCCGGTTTGCCGGGCGCGCCCATGCCTGCGGGGGCGCTGCTCTCCTGCGAGCAGGCCGCCAGCAGAAAGGCGGATGCGAACATCGCGGTCCAGGGCGCCAGACGGCGTGCCGGCTGCAAAGACGGGCTAGGCTGGATAGACATGGACTGAATGATCTTTCGCTGGAGTTGCGGGCGCGGGCAATCGACCGCTTGGTCGAGGCATGCCGGCCGATATCTTGATGGTGGGCCGCGCCGGTCTGCGGGCGGCGACGAGCAATGCTTCGAAGCGGCTCATGTCGCGCTCCTTCTCGGCGGCCGGAGCTGCTCGAAGGTCGAGTAGCCGGCCGCGATGCCCACCAACATCATTATGCCGATCAGCGAGGACATGCCAAGCGCCTTGCCGGAATTCACGCGATCTTGCGGTCATCATGCCCATGGTTGTCGAGCGGCTGCGACAGCGGGAGCGACAACCGCCAGCCGGCGAAACTCAGGCGGATCGCGCCCTTCAGCGTGTCGGCCGGCGGGGCCAGCGGCATGCCTCGCCCGACAGGACCGAACGAGAGCCTCGGGCTGGCGGACGCGAGCAGCCGCAGCATGATCATGGCTTCCCACATTGTCGTGCTTCCATTGCAGGGTTCGAATTGGGCATGGTTCCGAATTGGCGCGATTCGAACTGGGCGTGATTGAAACGAGGATGGCGGAGATACGCCCGCCATCCCCGGAGAACCGGCCGACCCGAGAACGGGTTGGGTACCGGGCCGGCCGGTGCAGTCGGTCAGAGTTGCTCGTCGTTCCCGGGCTGGGGCGGGAGCTGCCTGCCATCGTTGGGCAGGCCTCTGGGGCCGGCTGCATCGTTCGGCGGACCGCCCCAGGGACCGGGGGGTGATCCATGGGCACGTTCCGCCGAAGCGAGGAGTTCGAGTTGTTCGGGCGTCAGCTTGGCGCGCAGTTCAGAGATCGCCTCCTTCAGTCTGCCGGCCGAAACCGCGCGGGCGGTAACGTCGTCGGCCAGCTTTTCCTGGAAGGCGAAGGGATCGGGCTTGCCGCCCGGGCCTGCTGCGTCGGGGTCCTTCGCTTCAGCACCAACGGGCCGCCCGCGGTCAGGCCGAGGCTGCGAAAGCACCGCCTGCAGCGCGCTGGTGTAGTCGCGCCAGGCGTCGAGCTGTTCGGTGCGGATGCCGACGCGGGTCTCCAGCGCGGCGAGCCGGGCGGCCAGCATGAATTCCGGCGGCGGACCCATGCGGCGGGGGCCAAAGCCTTGCGGGCCGAAACCCTGCGAACCAGGTCGCATCGGTCCATGCGGGCCGGGTCCATTCCGGCCGTGGCCTGCCCCATCCTGCATGGCCATGACAGGGGGCGGCTCACCGGGTCCGGCGCCGGGGTCGGGCTGCGCCGCCAGCGCGGGGTGAATTGCGGCGACGGAAAACAGGCCGAGCGCAAGAAGTCTGCTTGGCATAAAGATGTTCCTTTCTCTCATGCTTCGGACGGTTCAGAGGATAGGAAGCGTCTTTGTCCGCTTCGCGTCGGCGTGTTGCCGAAGGTTTCCGCAAAAGGGCAATTTGTTTCCGAATGTTTCCCATGGCCCGCCGGAAACGTTCGGTTGCAATTTTCCACGCCGCTCGGGCGCGGCTCTCCTATAATCGCGGCAAGCCCCTGCAATCACGGGTCCCAATATTCATCGGCAACGGCACGGTCATGCAGTCACAACCCCATATCCTCGTCGTCGACGACGACCGCGAGATCAGGACGCTTCTCCAGCGTTACCTCGACAGCCAGGGCTTTCGCGTCACGGCGGCGGCGGACCGGCGCGAATGCGAGCAACGGCTTGGCTCCGGCCAATTCGACCTGATCGTGCTCGACGTGATGCTGCCGGACGGCTCGGGGCTCGATATCTGCCGCGGTTTGCGCGACCGCAAGCCGCACACCCCGATCATCCTGCTGACCGCGCTGAAGGAAGATGTCGACCGCATCATCGGCCTGGAACTCGGCGCCGACGACTATCTCGGCAAGCCGTTCAACCCGCGTGAGCTCATTGCCCGCATCCGCGCGGTGCTCAGGCGCTCGACGCCCGAGGAGGCGCCCGCGCCGCCGCGCGCGCGCATCTACCGCTTTGCCAGCTATAGGCTGGAACCGGAGACCCGCAAGGTGACGGATGCGCGAGGCGTGGCCGTCGACCTCACCGGCGCCGAGTTCGATCTTTTGCAGGTGTTTCTCGACCGTCCCGGCCGGCTTTTGTCGCGCGACCAGCTTCTCGACCTGACGCAGGGCCGCGAACGCGATCCGCTGGAACGCTCGGTCGATGTGCTGGTGAGCCGGCTGCGCCGCAAATTTTCCGACACCGGCGACGGGCCGCTGTTCAAGACCGTGCGCAATGGCGGCTACCAGCTCACGGCGCGTGTCGAGACCGTGGAGAGCCACGCGTGAATTCGCTGCGCCGCCGTCTCATCCTGCTGTTGGTCGCCTCGATCGTCGGCGTCGTCGGCCTGGCGACGGCCGCCGTCATCAGCGTGCGCGGCGGCGGACCGCCGCCGGAACTGACCGTGCCGTGGATTGCCCAACAGATGGAAATGGTGGTGCGGCTCTTGCCGGGGCCGATCCCCGACGTCCTGCGGGTTCAATTCGCCGACCATCCAGCGGGCGGCAAGGTGGCTCGTGCGGAAACGGCGATGCTCAACGACATCCTGCACCGCCGTGGCCTCGACTTTCCCGCGGTCGTCAACGAGAAGCCGGACGAACCCGGCCAGATCGCATCGATGCACCTGCCCGACAGCCGATGGGCGATCATTGAGGTGCCGCACCTCAAGCCGCCGCGGCGAGAATGGCTGGTTCTGGCCGGCTGGATCTCGCTGATCGTCGCCGGCGCCACGGCGGTATCGGTCTATTTCACCTCGGTGCTGATCCGACCGCTCGAAATGCTGGAGGCCGCCGTCTCCAAGATCGGATCGGACGGCGTGCTGGCGGCGGTGCCGGAAGTGGGTTCGGCCGAGGTCAAGGCCACCGCGCATGCGCTGAACCAGCTCTCGTCGCGGCTGCGGACCGCCATGGAAAGCCGCATGCGGCTGGTCGCGGCTGCCGGCCATGATCTGCGCACGCCGATGACGCGCATGCGGCTGCGCGCCGAATTCCTGGACGACGAACGCGACAAATGGCTTCACGACCTCGACGAACTCGATCGCATCGCCGACAGCGCCATCCGCCTGGTGCGCGAAGAGGTCAACCAGGACGCCGTCGAAGCGGTGGACCTGGCAAAGACGGTGCGCGATATCGAAGCCGAGATGGTGTCGCTCGGCCATGCCGTCTCGATCGGGCACCTGGAAAAGGTTTGCGTGCGCGCCGGCGCGCTCGGCCTGCGCCGCGCCTTGCGCAACCTGATCGTCAACGCCGCCACCCATGGCAAGGCGTGCCGCATCGACCTGGCCGCGACCGACAATCGCGCCGTGCTGACCATATCGGACCATGGGCCGGGCATCCCCCCGGAACTCCTGAACAAGGCGTTCGAGCCCTTTTTCCGCGTCGACCCCGGCCGCCTGCAATCGATCCCCGGAGCTGGTCTTGGCCTCGCCATCGCCAAGGAAATCATCGAGCGCTACGGAGGCACGGTAACACTGGAAAACCGCCGGGGCGGCGGGCTGGAGCAGACGGTGGTGTTCGACGCGGTGTGAGGGTTGGCGGTCAGCCGAGTAATGGGCGTTGCGCGTGGCAACGACGAAAAACAGAGACGATGCTGCACCGCGCAAAGCTAATGGTTCCAAATCATTTCTTCACGGAGCCAGGGCCGGATCCATATAGACAAAATATAGATTACGGAATTTCCTGTGGTCTAACAAAGAACTAGGCTCTTAAGCCACGAGCTCGCAAATCAACCGAGGCGGGAACATCGGCAAAATTTAAACCACAGCGTTTAAGTTCTGAGAAAAATCGCCAGAATTGACGAGAAACGCTCGGTTTTCTCAATTTTTTAGCACTTGCTCACATAAGTATTTCAGCTGGGTAGATTTTTTGTGTTGCGCCGCACAATGCCGTAGCCGAACGATCTCCTGGGGGACTCGTTTGCGACTGGATATGCGCCGTGGAGGATCCCGCCAGGTTGACCAGCTTGAGCTACCCGTCCGTCGATTTCGAGCGTAGGTTTGACGATGCCTGCGCTCTGGCGGGTCTCGCCCGCCGTGGCCTGCCGCTCGAAACGGCCGGCTGGCGGCTTGGTCGCGGCCATCACGCTGGCGGATGCCGCTGATGGGAAGCGCCCGCGACATCCAACTGGATGCGTTGAGAGCCATCGCCGTGACGATGGTGTTGTATTCCCATTTCTTCGCCGCTGGAGGATCTTCATTCTGGGGCCATATCGGCGTGCGGCTGTTCTTCGTGCTGAGCGGCTTCCTGATCACGCGCCTGCTCCTGGAAGCGCGTTCGGCCGCCGAATTCGAGACCGGTCCCGCGCTGCGATCCTTCTATATCAGGCGAGGCTTGCGGATATTTCCACCCTATTTCGCCGTCCTGGGTTTCGTCTGGCTGGTCGACCTGGACCAATCCAGGGGATCGCTGGTCTGGCATGCGCTTTACCTGTCGAATTTCTGGTATGCGCTGCGCAATGACTGGAACCCTTGGGTGCTGTGCCATTTCTGGAGCCTGAGCATCGAGGAGCAGTTCTATCTTGCCTGGCCGCTGGTCGTCCTGTTGGCCCCGCGCCGCCGCTTCGAACAGATCTGCATCGGCGTCATCGCACTGTCGCTGGCCTATCGCTTTTATTGGCCGCTCACCGCCAACACGACGCTGGCGCGCGACCTGCTGCCGCCGGCATCCATGGATGCGCTGGCGACGGGCGCGCTGCTTGCCTGCTGGCGATCCAGGGGCGCGGCCCTGCCGCACTGGATGCGGCTCAGCTGGCCTGCCTTCGCGGCCGCATTCCTTGTCATCGAGTGGTTTGTGCCTGCGCCCGCCGATCCGATGCTCGAATGGACCCATTGGCTGGTGCGGCAAGTCCTGCCGCTGGTGCCGCTGATGGTCATCGTCGCAGCCTGTTCGCGCGGCCTTGGCGGCACTTTGGGAAAGCTTGCCGAACTGCCGCCGCTGCTTGGCCTCGGCCGCATCAGCTACGGCGTCTATCTCTATCATCCGATATTGCTGTCGCTCGCCGTCAAGGCGCAACCCTGGATTCCGCTCAACGTCTCGGAGCAAGGGCCAGGGCGTTTCCTGGTTGCGAGCGCCGCCACGATTGTCGCGGCCTCGATTTCCTGGGTGGTTTTCGAGAGGCCGCTCAACAGCCTGAAGCGCCACTTCCCCTATGTCGCGCGCACCCGCTCCGCACAGGGCAGCCATGGCGGCTGGCTCGCGACGGCGGCTGGCGGATCGCCCGATGGCCGCACACCGGCGCTCGAACTCCAGCGCACGGATGCAAGACGATGATCGCCGCACCGCTCGTCTCCGTCCTGTTGCCGGTCTACAATGCCGGTCCCTATCTCGCCACCGCGCTGGGAAGCATCCTGCGGCAGGATCACAGTCGCCTGGAGATCATCGCGATCGATGACGGTTCGACCGATAATTCGCTCGAGATACTCGAGCGATGCCAAAAGGCCGACAGCCGCATTTCGATCATCTCGCGCGAAAACCGTGGCCTTGTCGCGACGCTCAACGAAGGGCTGGCGATCGCCCGGGGCGAACTGGTCGCGCGGATGGATGCCGACGACGTCGCCTATCCCTGGCGTTTGTCGCGCCAGGTGGCGCTGTTCGAGCGGCGGCCCGAACTGGGCTTCTGCGGCGCCGGCGTCGACATGTTGATCCGCGGCCGCATCGCCAGGGGCAGGCCCGATCCGGTGTTCCAGTTCGGCCGCATCCCTGTATTGGCGATGTTCTTCACGATCTTCATGCACCCGACGGTCGTCTACAACAGGAAGGTCATCGACGACAGCGTCCTGCACTATGACCAGGCCTACCGGCATGCCGAGGACTTCGATCTTTTCAGGCGGCTGGCCGGCCGTTACCCGGCAGCCATGATGCCCGAAAACCTGGTCGTCTACCGCGTCCATGAGGCAAGCGTGACGAGCCGGCACGTCAAGGAGATGCGCAGGACGCATTTGCGGATCGTGGCCGAGAACCTCGAGCGGGAGGACCTGGCGCAGGCCACGCGGGACCTGCGCGACATTGGCGATGCGGTCAGCCACGGCACCGTCGCCCGTGCGGCCGACTTCATCGTCGCGCTGGAGGAGGAGATTTCCTCGCTGCCGGCGGCGACGCGGCCGAGCTTCGAGGCCGGCGCGCTGAACCTATTCTATTTCCTCTACCAGCTCGTCGCCGACGAAAACCAGCCCGCGCTCACCCATGAATTGCTGACGCGGACCGCCAAATGGAACGTCATCCGGCGCCGCGAACAATATGCGCTGCGGCCCGGCGCCTGGGCGCCCTGGCTCAGCCGCGCTTCGCTGTCGGCCGCCAGGCAGGCCGATGCCATGGCATACTTCTTCAAATCTGCGCCCGCCGCGGCGGTTCTGGGACCTTATCAGGCGGGCTGAGGCATGA
>NZ_RZRA01000020.1:0-17487 GCF_003998945.1 Mesorhizobium sp. M7A.F.Ca.CA.003.01.2.1
GTTCTGGATCTGCATGAAGGGCTTGCCGAGATTGGCGAAATCCTCCTCGGCGATGCCGATGCCGGTGTCCCTGACCCAGAAATGCAGGCGCGAACCGATCCGCTTGGCGCCGACGACGACGTCGCCGCCGTCGGGAGTGAACTTGATCGCGTTGGAGACCAGGTTGATGAGCATCTGCTGCACGGCGCGCTGATCGGCATTGATGTCGCCGGCGTCCGGCGCGATCTGCGCCTGCAGATCGATGTTCTTGGCCTGCGCCTGCAGTTGCATCATCGACTGGCACATATCGACCGCCTCCGCGAACCGGAACGGCTCGGGTTCGGTCGCATAGACGCCCGATTCAATCCTGGACACGTCGAGTATCGAGGTTACGACGGCGAGCAGATGCTGGCCCGAATCCCGTACCAAGCCGACATATTCTTTCTGGCGCGGATCCTTGAAGGCGCCGAACATCTCATGCAGCAGCATATCCGAGAAGCCGATAATGGCATTTAACGGCGTGCGCAGTTCGTGGCTGACCACCGCCAGGAAGCGTCCCTTCGCCACCTCGGCGGACGCGGCCGCCTCATTGGCTGCCGCCAGATCCTCGCGCAACCGGGCGATCTCGTCATTCTGCCTCAGGACGAACGTAAAGACATCACCCTGTTCCTCACCACGCACGAGATCAAGCGAGAACGGCCGGTAATTGTCGGCCGTCAGGCCATTGCCATTCTGAGGCAGCCGGATGCGCAATTCGAGCCGGCGCGACAGTGCGCCGTCGCGCATGTCGGCCATTGCGCTGAGATAGGAAACGCGATCCGACAGATGGACGCGATCGAAGAGGCCGTTTCCGGACAGCAGTTCGGGCGGCAGTTTCAAAAGCGTGCGCGCTTTTGGCGACGCGTCCAGGACCTCGCCATGACGGGCGACGCGCAAGACCACCGCATCGATGATGTCTTCGAGCCGGTCGGCAGTGTCGAGCACATCAGCCGCATCGGCCGTGTTTTGAAATGCCGATGCGCGCGGGATCAGTGTGAGCGTCCAGGCCAACGGCACCAACCAGTGCCACGCCGCGATCTGCGCTCCTGCGAACGGGAATACGGTTCCAGCCAAAGGCTGAGCCAAGATGGCGACAGCGGCCGACACGGCTCCCCACAGCGCCGCCCGCCGCGAAGCGCCGATCCACCAGGCTTCAAAAGGCAGCGCCACGACAAGCATGGCGACAGGCGAACTCAGCCCGCCCGCGGCGGCAATGAGACTGCCGAGAGAAATGCCGGCCAGCACCAGGGCGACCCAACTCGCTATCGCCATCTTGCCGGTCGCCGCCACCAGCAAGGCGACGAACCAGCACAGGCCAAAGGCGGCGAAAATGGCGGCCATGGTGACGGCGACGCCCATGCCTGAAGTAACCAGCGTGACCGCGGCACCGGCGACAAAGAAAGGAGCGGCGAGCATGACGCCGATAAAGCGGCGCTGGCGCTCGCGGTCGCTCCGCCCAAGGATGGACGGATGGACCATACGTTCGCAACCGGCCGAAATCGCGCCAGGCAATTCAACGTATCTGGCCTTGATTGAACTCAACTCAACGCACTCGCACTTGTCGTGGACAGCTCTGCTTTGCAGATGGTTCTGGTTGGCTTTGAAACTCGCATCCAGCGTTTAAGGAATGGATAAGGCAGGGCCGACCAGGGCCCGGCCTGCGGCAA
Organism: Mesorhizobium sp. M7A.F.Ca.CA.003.01.2.1; assembly: GCF_003998945.1. Classification (NCBI taxonomy): domain Bacteria; kingdom Pseudomonadati; phylum Pseudomonadota; class Alphaproteobacteria; order Hyphomicrobiales; family Phyllobacteriaceae; genus Mesorhizobium; species Mesorhizobium sp. M7A.F.Ca.CA.003.01.2.1. The sequence goes on from NZ_RZRA01000020.1 coordinate 1,686, forward strand.
ATATCGGGATGCCGGCGGCCGAAAGCACGGACAAATGCAGCCATAGTAAACGGAGAGTTATCCGCCGACTGCACCCATCGGCCGGGCGCACTCGGCACCTGGACTTCCCTATTTCAAGAAAAACACAGGGAAATCATGGGGATATATGGTTATTTGTTGTTAAGGAAAATTGCTCGGATTTGAGACAAGTCGATTGCAGAACGGTTCGTTTCGAATTTGCCTAAAATTTGAGGAAAATTCTCTCTTTGCCCGCAAGCCGTCCTTTGCGCCTGTGTGCCAAAATCCTGCCTACAAAAGAGGTCATGCCATATGGATGCATGATCCGGTCACGACGAGAGGGCAAGGGCATGGTCTTCCTCATAAGAATGGCTTTCTGGTTTTCGCTGGTGCTGCTGGCGCTGCCATTGAGTGTCGGCCCCGATGAAGCGGGGCATGAAAGCGTCGGACCGATCCAAGCCTTGTTTGCGGCACGCGAAGCGGTTGGCGATATCGCCGGCATTTGCGAACGCAAACCCGATGTCTGCGAGACCGGCAAGTCGGCGATGCACACCATTACCGCCCGCGCCAAAGAGACCGCCAAGATCGCGGCAGCGATGATGGACGACAAGTCCGCCGCCGGCCCCGACACGTCGACGATGACCGGCAGCGTGCCCGAAGGAATCGTCTTGCCCGAGACCGTCAACCTGCCGCCTCAGAATTAAGCCGTTTCGACGGCGCACCGCGGGCTGTCTGCCCTCTCGACGCCCGCGGTGTCCTTGTTTTTTCCGTGACGCGGAGCCGCCGCGTGACTATATCCCAGACATGACCACGACGATCCAGACGATCCGCGACGACTTCTCGTTCCTCGAGGAATGGGAAGACCGCTATCGTTATGTCATCGAACTCGGCGAGGCGCTGCCGCCGTTTCCGGACGAGCAGCGCAGCCCCGCCAACAAGGTGCCGGGATGCGTCAGCCAGGTCTGGCTGACCACTGAACGCGGAGCTGGAGCCGATCCTGTCATCACCTTCTCCGGCGATTCGGACGCTCATATCGTGCGTGGGCTGGTCGCGATCATGCTGGCGCTGTTTTCCGGCAGGACCGCCAGCGAAATCCAGAAGACCGATGCGGAAGCGACATTGAAAGAACTCGGCCTCGACGAACATCTGTCGCCGCAGCGCGCCAACGGCCTTCGCTCGATGGTCAAGCGCATCAAGCGCGACGCCGAGGCAGCGCTCAAGCAGACCGCCTGACGCTTCCCGACCCGATCCGCGCGTCGCGGCTCGCAAAAATCAAACGGCGCCCGAAGGCGCCGTTGATGTCGATCCGATCTGGCTGGCAGCAATTACCGCGCTTTGCGCTTGCGGCCGAGACCCATCTTCTTGGCGAGTTGGGACCGGGCAGCTGCATAGTTGGGTGCAACCATCGGATAGGTAGGGTCGAGGTTCCACTTTTCGCGATACTGGTCCGGCGTCAGGTCATAGTGGGTCATCAGGTGGCGCTTCAGCGACTTGAACTTCTTGCCGTCTTCAAGGCAGACGATGTAGTCGTCATGAACCGACCGCTTCGGGTTGACCGCCGGCTTCTGCTTGTCGGCAGGCGGCTGTTCGGCGGTTCCGCCCACACGCCCGAGTGCGGCATGGACATCGGATATCAGGTTCGGCAGTTCGCCGACCGGCACGGGATTGTTGCTGACATAGGCGGCCACCACATCGGCGGTCAATTCGATCAGCGCATCGCTGTTTCTGGAAGGTGTTTCGACAATATCCATGGTCTTCGGTCCCCAACAAGAGTTACATCGATCTGCGCCCTTTTTTACAAGCAGGGCATCGCACGAATTTTGTGCAGGTAGAGTTTCTACGATTCGTGTCGCGGGCACATCAATGAGCGTGCAGACCAAGTAAGTCAATTCACCCCTCGCGCTATATTGAACGATATTGATCAAATGTTCCGCGATCAGCTTCAATCTTTCGTGCATTGTGTAATTTATCGATATTTCGCGTTCCCGTCGGCGGCAGCTGACGCAACGTCAGATCGCCGTTACATTCGTGGCAACTCACGAAACGGGTTTTAATGTTTGATCTTGCTTGGCTATCGCTCGAGAAATATTGGTTGTTCGCATTTGCCCACAAAACCACAGGTTGCCGTGGTCATACACAAGCAATCAGGCGACATGCCAGTCATCCGACCGATCGGCTGATTGCTGCCGCGTCAATCAATGCGGGATGATGTATTTGCCATAGGCCCAGCCGGTGACGAAATTGCCGTTCTGGACCGGATCATGCCAGACTTCGCACCAGCGATAGCGAATCTTTTGTGCCTGCTTCCATGCCGGCTGGTTGGCGATGTCGAGCAGGTTTATTCCGCCGGTGCATCGCCCGGTCATCTGCAGAACGGTACCGTTCGGATATCCCGCCTGCTTTTGGGATGTGCCCGAAGGGTATTTGCGTACATTGAGCGTGTCGCCGAACGGGACATTGGCCACTTGCCAAGCCGCGAATACGGTCGCATGAGACTGGCCGGCAAAGCCCAGAGTTAGCGAAGCAACGGCGAAAGCCGCAGCAGTCCGAGACCAAATAGTCATCATCTCTCCTCCCGGCTCATCTCCTGGAGCCGACACAACCCATACGCTCCGGCTCTTGAACCTGCCCTGATCGGCGTGTTCATTTGCCATTCAAGATACTTCTCCATTCGAGATGGCCCTTCAAGATACTGGCCCATTGAAGATACTGGCAAAGCGAGATGCAATGACCAAGACATCCATATTTCCGATCGTCAGCCCGCCAACGCCCGAGAAGCGGCCGGTTTCCGACACGCATCACGGCATCACGCGAACCGACGACTATGCCTGGCTACGGGCCGACAACTGGCAGGAGATGTTCCGCGACCCGTCATTGCTCGATGCGGGGATCCGCGCAGAACTCGAGGCGGAGAATGCCTACCAGTCGAAGCTGATGGCCGACACGGTCGAACTGCAAAAGCAGCTTTTCAAGGAGATGAAGGGCCGTATCAAGGAAGACGATTCTTCCGTGCCGATGAAGGATGGGCCCTATGCCTACGGCTCGTCCTTTAAACTTGGTGGCGAGCAGCCGCGCTATTTCCGCATGTCGCGCGACGGCGGCGCCGAGCATATCCTGCTCGACGGCGATGCGGAGGCCGCGGGCAAGGCCTATTTCCGTCTTGGCGGTGTCGACCATTCGGCCGACCACGCCAAGCTGCTATGGGCATTCGACGACAAGGGCTCCGAATTCTACACGCTTCGCGTGCGTGACCTTGCCGATGGCAAGGAGCTTGCCGACCAGATCCCCGACACCGGCGGTTCAGGCGTCTGGAACGCAGGCAATGACGGCTTCTTCTACACCCGTCTCGATCCCAACCATCGCCCGTCCAAGGTACTCTTCCATGCGCTGGGCGACAGCCCGGACAGCGACCGGCTGATCTATGAGGAAACCGATCCCGGCTTCTTCATGAATGTCGACGGCACCCGCAACAACGAATGGATCATGATCGGCATCAACGATCACGAGACTTCGGAATACCGCCTGATGCGCGCCGACGATCCGTTTGCCGAACCGAAACTGGTGTCGCCGCGCGAGGTTGGCCTTCAATACGAGCTGGAAGAAGGCGGCGATATCTTCTTCATCCTGACCAATGCCGACGGCGCCAAGGACTTCAAGATCATGACGGCGCCGGCGAGCGATCCCGTGCGCGCCAACTGGCAGGAACTGGTGCCGCACGAGCCCGGCCGGCTGATCCTGTCGGTGATCGGCTTCAGGGACCACATGGTCCGGCTCGAACGCAAGGAAGGCCTGCCGCGCATTGTGGTGCGCGACCGTATCAGCGGCGAGGAGCATCTTCTGTCCCTCGACGAGGAGGCCTTCTCGCTCGGCCTGTCGGGTTCCTATGAGTACGACACCGAGATCATGCGCTTTTCCTACTCGTCGATGACGACGCCCGCGCAGGTGTTCGACTATAACATGCGCACCCGCGAGCGGGTGCTGCTGAAGACCCAGGAAGTGCCGTCCGGCCATGATGCGGACCATTATGTCACGCGGCGGCTGATGGCGCCGGCCAGCGATGGCGAACTGGTGCCGATCTCGCTTTTGCATCATCGCGACACGCCGCTGGACGGATCCGCACCTTGCCTGCTTTACGGCTACGGCTCCTATGGCATCACCGTGCCGGCCGCCTTCAACACCAACTGGTTCTCGCTGGTCGACCGCGGCTTTGTCTTCGCCATTGCTCACGTTCGCGGCGGCAAGGACAAGGGCTATGGCTGGTACGATGACGGCAAGCGGGAGAACAAGATGAACACGTTCACCGATTTCATCGCCGTCGCGCGCCATCTGGTCACCGAGCGTTACACGGCGCATGACCGTATCGTCGCGCAAGGCGGTTCGGCCGGCGGCATGCTGATGGGTGCCGTCGCCAACATGGCGCCGGATTGTTTTGGCGGCATCGTCGCCGAGGTTCCCTTCGTCGATGTGCTCACCACCATGCTCGATGCGACCCTGCCACTGACGCCGCCGGAATGGCCCGAATGGGGCAACCCGATCGCGTCCGCCGACGACTATCGGACGATCGCTGCCTATTCGCCCTACGACAATGTCTCTGATCACGACTATCCGCCGATCCTGGCGCTGGCCGGTCTCACCGATCCGCGCGTCACCTATTGGGAACCGGCCAAATGGGTGGCCCGGCTGCGCGACCGCAAGAGCGGCGACAATCCGGTTCTGTTCAAGATCAATATGGATTCCGGCCATGCAGGCGCTTCCGGCCGGTTTTCGCGGCTGGAAGAGATCGCCTACACCTACTCCTTCGCGCTGAAAGTGATGGGCAAGGCGCAGCTTACGGGAGCAACCAACAAATGATCGACCTGACCACCCTGATCGCCTACATCGCGGTCGTGCTCGGCTTCGTCTTCATTCCAGGCCCCGCCACCCTGCTGACGATCGCCCGGGCAACGAGTTCCGGAACCAGGGTCGGCATCGCGACGGGCGCCGGGATCGCTGCCGGCGACGTCTTTCATACCGTCATGGCCATGATCGGCATCTCGGCGATCATCGCCGCGTCGGCGACGCTGTTCAGCGTCATCAAGTACATCGGCGCGGCCTACCTGGTTTATCTCGGCATTCGCGCGATCATCGAGAAAACACCGGCCAACCCGGCGGCCGGTGCGCTCGCGATCTCCGCCGGCAAGGCGTTTCGACAGGCTGTCCTGACCGAAGTGCTCAACCCCAAGACCGCTCTGTTCTTCCTCGCTTTTCTGCCTCAGTTCGTGCGGCCTGAAAACGGATCGGTGATGCTTCAGATGGCCGCGTTGGGGGTCATCTTCGTCATACTGGGCCTTTTCAGCACGGTCGTCTTTGCCGTGAGCGCTGGCCGGCTCGGCACGTTCCTGCGCCGAAATCCGTCGGTGTTACGATTGCAGGGCAAAGTTGTCGGCGGCATCTACTGCGCTTTGGGCGTCCGTCTGGCGCTGCAGCAACGCTGACTCTGGACGATAATCGACGCACCCTTTCCAGAGGGCTGGGTGTCAGGACTTTTTGAAGCTCCCGTCGCTCATTTTCACTCGCAATTGCGACGACCGCGCGCTACCCAGTGCGCGGCTTTTCCCGGCCTGACAGCCTCCAATCGCGTAAAGGTTCATTATGCTGCTCGTCGACGTCTATCTCGACAAATCACCCATCCAGGGAATCGGCGTCTTTGCCAAGAACCACATTCCTCGCGGTACTCTGATCTGGAAGTTAGACCCAAGGTTCGATCGGCTCATCGAGGTCGAGACTTATGAGCGGGCGGCCGGCCCGGTGAAGAGCTATCTCGACCGCTACTCCTATCCTGACCGCCGCGATCCGAACTACATCGTCTTCGAAGCCGACGACGCGCGCTACATGAACCATGCCGACGAGCCTAATTGCGACGTCTCCTCACCCGAGGAGAGTTTTGCGCTGCGCGACATCGCGCCTGGCGAAGAGTTGACCTGCAACTACAACCATTTTTTCGAAACGGGCTTCGATTTTCTCGGTGACCGCCACCTGTCATCCGCAGACTCGATCTAGACTAGTTCGCCCTCTTGCGGGCCGGATAGCCGTTTGGATGCGCGGGTATCGCCTTGAGATAGGCGGCGATGGCAGCACGGTCCTGCGGCGCCAGCTCGGCCATGTTTCGCTGCACGTCGACCATGGCGCCGCCGACGGAATCAAAATCGGGCGTGAAGCCGGTTTCGAGGTAGTTGGCGATGTCGGCTTCCGACCAATCGCCTATACCGCCCTCGCCCGATGTGATGTTCGGCACGACGCCGCTGCCTTCGGCAGCCACCGCACCGGCCAGCCACACGTTCTTTTTCGTACCACCTGCGAGGTCGCGCGGCGTGTGGCATTCGCCGCAATGACCCGGCCCCTCGACCAGATAGCGGCCGGCCATGACCGGATCGGGCGTGGCAGCGGGAAATGGAACGACAGGCTGGTCGCCAAGATAGAGCAATTTCCACAGGCCGATGCCGCGACGAATGTTGAAGGGAAAACCGAGCGAATTTGCAGGCGCCTTGCCGGCGACGGCCGGCAGCGTCTTGAGGAAGGCATAGAGATCGCCAATGTCGACCGGATTCATGCGCGCGTAGGACGCATAGGGAAACGCCGGATAGAAGTGTCGGCCCGAAGGCGACACGCCCTTCAGCATGGCATTGGCGAGGTCCTCGACCGACCATGCGCCGATGCCGTCCTTGGCGTCTTGCGAAATGTTGGGCGGCACGAAGGTTCCGAACGGCGTCTTGAGCTCGAGACCGCCCGCGAGTTGAAGCCGCGCATCGCCCTGTGAGCCCGGCTTTGCATGGCAGGATGTACAACCGCCGGCAAAAAAAATGCGCTTGCCCCTGGCTGCGTCGCCAGGACCGAGCTTGGCCAGGGTCTCCCTGTCGAGCCTCACCGGCGCCGACCCGACCCACCCGGCAACCGCGCCGACGCCGCCGAGGATGACGATGGCGCCGACGAGTTTCTTTAGCCAGGGCATCGCCCGCTATCAGCCTTTTTTCACCCGGTAGGTCTGGTGGCAGGTGCCGCAATCGGAGCCGATGGCGCCGAATTGCGCCTTCAACGCATCGACGTCGGCAGGAGCGGCAGCGGCCGCTGCCTTGACGTCGGCGACATATTTGGCGTTGGTGGCCTTGAAGCCGGCCATGTCTTCCCAGATCTTCGGCGACGCAGTGGTATCGCCGCCTGTGTCGCTGCCCGCCGGAAACAGCGCGTCGACGTCGACTTTCTCGGCATTCGCATGCAGCGCCTGCAGCGCCGTCAGCACCGCGGCGGCATCAAACGGCTCCTCGCCCTTGACCACTTTCGACAGGCCGCCGACGATCTTTCCACGTTCCTTCATCAGTGCCTGCCGGTCGAGGATCGGGTCGGCAAAGGCCGCCGAAGCCGCGAGTGCGAGCATAGAGATGGCGATAACAAGCTTTCTCATTCAATTGGCTCCATGATGAAGGCATTTCGGGACAGGACGTCAACGGATGTTACAGAGGGAAAATTCCCTTCCCCCTGATGATTTTTGCCGGACCTTTGCTCTTGCGGGACGCAGAAAAGAAAAGCCCCGGGTGATACCGGGGCTTCTGGAAATCGATCACTTCGCCTTTTCGTACAATTCCAGGACATGGTCCCAGTTGATCAGGCTGTCGACGAACGCCTCGAGATATTTCGGCCGGGCGTTGCGGTAGTCGATGTAGTAGGAGTGCTCCCAGACATCGACGCCGAGGATCGGCGACGCGCCATGGACGAGCGGGTTTTCGCCGTTCGGTGTCTTGGAGATCGCCAGCTTGCCATCCTTGACCGAGACCCAGGCCCAGCCGGAGCCGAACTGTGTCGTGCCAGCGGCAATGAAGTCGGCCTTGAACTTGTCGTAGCCGCCGAGATCGCTATCGACTGCCTTCTGCAAGGCGCCCGGCAGCTTGTTGCCGCCGCCGCCTTTCTTCATCCACTTCCAGAAATGGATGTGGTTGTAATGCTGGGCGGCATTGTTGAAGAGGCCGGCATTCTTGCCGAACGACTGCTTGACCACCTCTTCGACCGACAGATCGCCCAAGCCGGCCTCGGCGGCGAGTTTGTTGCCGTTATCGACATACGCCTTGTGGTGCTTGTCGTGGTGATATTCCAGCGTCTCTTTCGACATGTAAGGCTGCAAGGCCTCATAGTCGTAAGGCAGAGCGGGCAATTCAAAGGCCATGGATAGTACTCCCTCGTGGAAAAATCCGGTGTCGATACCGGAGTAAGATAGGTCTGGAATGGGTTGGGACAACTCCGGATGAAGCGTCGATCGCCTTTTTATCCGCTCAAACAGCAGAAGTCGAATGCGCCCAATCCCAATAGAGTTCGCGCGCTTTTTTGGCCACCGGCCCGGGTTGCAGATTGCGATCCTCGATGCGCGTGATCGGCACCACCTTGGAATGGTTCCCGGTCGAAAAAATTTCGTCTGCTTCGAGGAAATCGCGCACCGACAGCGTCTTTTCCGTGGTCCTGAAGCCATATTCGCCGAGCAGCGCTATCGTGCGCGAGCGGGTGATGCCGGATAGGAAGGTGCCGTTCGGCGCAGGCGTAAAGACGTGGCCATCCTTGACCAGGAAGATGTTCGAGGTTCCGGTCTCGGCGACGTTGCCCAGCATATCGAGCACCATTGCGTTGTCGAAGCCGCGCATCTTGGCTTCGAGAATGGCCCTACCGTTGTTGGGGTAAAGGCAGCCGGCCTTGGCGTTGGTCGGCATGGTTTCAATGGTCGGACGCCGGAACGGCGACACGGTCACCGAAAAGCCAGTCGCCGGAATCATCGGTGATTCATAGAGGCAAAGGCAAAAGCGCGTCGAGGCGGGATCGGCCGGCACGCCCATATAGCCGCCATGCTCGGCCCAGTACATCGGCCTGATATAGACCGCCGTCTTGCCGTCGAACTTCTTCAACCCATCCCATGTCAGCCCGACGATCTTGTCGGCGCTCATGTTCGGCTTCAGGCCGAGCGCAATCGCCGAGGAATTCACCCTGGCTGCGTGGAAGTCGAGATCCGGCGCCACGCCTTCGAACCAGCGGCCGCCGTCAAAAACGCTGGTGCCGAGCCACATGGCGTGGCTGCGCGGCCCCAGAATGGCGACGTTGCCTTCGTGCCAATCACCATCGACGAAAGTCCATGTCGTGGATTGCGCCGCAGCCGCCAGTGTCATCATCTCGTCCCGTCTCAATCGGTCTCGTGTGACAGCCATTGGAAGATGCTTTGGCGGGCGCCGTCAACCGGCATCATGGAGTTTTGTTGAGGCCAGTGCCGGGGCGCAATGCAATCAAAGCTTGCACCTTGTCGCGCCTGCCCTCAAAACTGCTGTCATGCAATACGCCGCCTATGTCTTCGACGCCTATGGCACGCTGTTCGACGTGCATGCCGCCGTACGCCGTCATGCCGACCGGATCGGGCCGGACGGCCAATTGCTGTCCGAGATCTGGCGCGCCAAACAGCTCGAATATTCCTGGGTGCGCACGCTGATGGGCGCCTATGCCGATTTCTGGCAACTGACCGAACAGGCGCTCGATTTCGCCTTGCGCAAGGTTCCCTCGGCCGACCCCGGTCTCAAGGCGATATTGCTGGATGCCTATTGGCGGCTCGATTGCTATCCGGAAGTGCCGGCCGTGCTCAAGGCGCTCAAGGCTTCGGGAGCGAGGCTGGCGATCCTGTCCAACGGCTCGCCCGAAATGCTGCAGGCGGCGGTCAAATCCGCCGCGCTCGACCAGGTTCTGGACGATATCTATTCCGTCGATACGGTGCGGCGCTTCAAGACCGATCCCGCGGTCTACGACATGGTCGCCACCGGCCGGCGCCTCTACCCCGGCGCGGTTTCCTTCCAGTCGTCCAATCGCTGGGACATTGCAGGCGCCACCAAATTCGGCTTTCGCACGGTGTGGATCAACCGCTCCAACCAGCCCGAAGAATACCGGGACTTCCCACCGGCCCTGATCCTGCCGTCGCTCGAAGCCCTTGTGCCCGGCAGCTAAGAGACCTGTGTCTCTGGCGCCACAGTAGCAGCCTGGTCACAGCTTCGCCTTTCTTTGCCCACGTTCGGGCCAGAATCGGAACCGCCTATCGCCCCAGGTGTTGTCAGGCACCCGCGTAACTGTCGGCGAATTCACGCTTTGTTGCGATTTGAGACTTAAAGAAGGCAACCATGTCCATAACCGAAATCGAATCTTTTCGCCTGAGCCGTCGCGGCTTTCTCAATGCCGCAGCCCTGGGCGCCGCTTCGATCGCGGTTTCCGCATGCGCCACCACCGGGCCGGGTCCGGTCGAGCCGCCGCCACCAACCTATGTCGAGCCGCCTCTGGCGGACTATGTGACGATGTATGCAGCAGTCAGCGACGGCGGCTTCGATTTGCCGGCCATCCCAGTCGACAAGATCGATCCGCAATTCCTGCGTCAGATCGTTCCCGACCCGACGGGACAGAAGCCGGGAACCATAGTCGTCGATACGACCGGCCACTTCCTTTATCTGGTTCGTCCAGGCGGTCAGGCGATACGCTACGGTGTCGGCCTTGGCCGCGCCGGCTTCGAATGGTCCGGCGACGCCGTCGTTCAGTGGAAGCAGAAATGGCCAAAATGGACGCCGCCGGACGAAATGATAGCCCGCCAGCCGGAACTGAAACCCTACAGCGCCGACAATGGCGGCATGCCCGGCGGCCTGAAGAATCCGCTCGGTGCACGCGCGCTCTATCTGTTCCAGGGCAATGTCGACACGCTCTACCGTCTGCACGGCTCGCCGGAGTGGCGCTCGATCGGCAAGTCGGTGTCGTCAGGCTGCGTGCGTCTGATGAACCAGGACATTATCGACCTCTATGATCGCGTGCCCTCGAAGACGCCGGTCATCGTGACCAGCGACGCCAGCCAACCCATGGTGGCGACGGCCAACCGACAGGCGATCCCGATCGATGCCGGCGTGCCGGACGGTTCGGTGCTGCTTGGACCGGTCAAGGCGATCACGAATTCGATTTTCTGAGCTGACTAGGCAGCGGCGCCCGCTGCCTCCAGTCACCGCCCGCGCGACAAGCTCCCCAGAATGCCGCGCACGATTGCCCGACCGACCGAGGAGCCGACCGAGCGCACCACCGACTTGATCGCCGCCTCTGCGACCGTCTGGCGGTTGGACGGGCGCGGTGCAGATGTGCGCCTGCCACCGGATTGCGGCGCGGGATCGTCATTGCCGAAGCCCGGAATGGTCCAGCGCGAGCCGCCGCTGCCGGCCTGCTGGGCCTGCTCTTCGGCATCCTGCGCGTCCTTGGCCTTTTTCTGCAGCATTTCGAAAGCCGATTCGCGATCGACGGCCTGATCGTACTGGCCGGCGACCGGGCTTTCCTGGATCAGCTTTTGCCGCTCAGCGGCCGTTATGGGCCCAAGCCGCGAGGATGGCGGGCGGATCAGTGTCCGCTGCACCATGGACGGAACACCCTTGGCTTCCAACGTCGAGACCAGCGCCTCGCCAGTGGCAAGCTGTGTAATGGCGGTCATGCAGTCGAAATCGGGATTTGGCCGGAACGTTTCGGCCGCCGTCCGGACTGCCTGCTGCTCGCGCGGTGTATAGGCGCGCAGCGCGTGCTGGACGCGATTGCCGAGCTGGGCCAGGACTTTTTCAGGGATATCCAAAGGGTTCTGGGTGACGAAATAGACGCCGACGCCTTTCGAGCGGATCAGTCGGACGACCTGTTCGACGCGATCGATGAGCACCTTGGGTGCTTCGTCGAACAGAAGATGGGCCTCGTCGAAGAAGAACACCAGCTTCGGCTTGTCGGGGTCGCCGACTTCCGGCAGCACCTCGAACAGCTCCGACATCAGCCATAGCAGGAAGGTCGCGTAGAGCCGCGGATTCATCATCAGCTTGTCGGCGGCAAGCACGCTGATGGCGCCGCGTCCGTCGCGGGTGGTGCGCATGATATCGGCGATACGCAGTGCCGGTTCGCCGAAGAAGTTTGCGGCCCCCTGCTGTTCGAGGACCAGCAGCGTGCGCTGGATAGCCCCGACCGATGGCTTCGTCACGTTGCCATAGCGCGAGCCGATCTCGTCGGCGCGCTCGGCGATGTTGGCGAGCAGCGCCTGCAGATCCTTCATGTCGAGCAGCAGCAAGCCTTCCTCGTCCGCCAGGCGGAAGGCGATGTTCATGATGCCTTCCTGCGCCTCGGTCAGGTTCATCAGGCGCGACAGCAACAACGGCCCCATTTCCGAGACCGTGGCGCGGATCGGATGACCCTGCTCGCCGAACAAGTCCCAGAAGATAACGGGAAATTCCTGGAAGTCATACGGATCGAGCTTGACCTGTTCGGCCCGCTTGACGAGGAAATCCTGTGCCGTGCCCATCATCGCGATGCCCGACAGATCACCCTTGATGTCCGCGCAGAACACCGGCACGCCGGCGTTGGAAAATCCTTCGGCCAGGATCTGCAAGGTGACGGTCTTGCCGGTGCCGGTGGCGCCGGTCACCAGGCCGTGACGATTCCCATATCGCAGCAACAACTGCTCGGCACGCTGATAGCTGTCGTCGGGCTTTCGGCTGGCGCCGATGAAAATACTGGTCTCGTCAGCCATATGTCCGGTCTCCGCAAACTGATGTGTCTAAAGCCAGTGGCCTTGCCGCAGGTATAGTGAGGCCATTGCACAGCGACAATGCCATTCGTCCAAATCGGGGCCATTCGTCCAAATCCGGGCCATTCGCCCAAATCGGCCCCATTCGTTCAGATCGGGTTTTTGGAGCTTGCGGATTTTGCCGCTGTTTGGCAATCGTCGTCCACGCGGACTGACCTATATCTGATGGATCGAATCCGGTCTCTGAAAGCGCATTGCATTGCGATATCGGACCGGGGACCGTAGACTGAACCGCTCCCGGCTGGTGCGGCCGCATGAAACGAGGAGGACGGATGGGCGCCGGAGCCTTGATCCAGGACGTGGAACCCGAGAACGCCGAGCGTCAGCGATGGCTCGCCTTGGCGGAAAAGGCATTGGCAGGCGCTTCCTTCGAGGAAAAGCTGGTCTCGCACAGCGATGACAACATCCGTATCGAACCGCTCTACGACCGCAGCACCGCGGCGGAACCGATCGTGCGTACAAACCCGAAATCGCCATGGATCGTCAGCCAGCGCATCGACGATCCGGACATCGACCGTGCCAGAAGCCAAGCGCTGGAGGATGTTGCACAGGGTGCCACGGGATTGTCGCTGGTCTTCGAAGGGGCGCCCAACGCGTTCGGCTACGGCTTGCCGAGAACGGCGGAGGCGCTGGAGGCGGTGCTGGACGGCATACCGCTCAACCGCATCCAGGTTCGCATCGACGCCCATCCCTGGAGCCGCGCCGTGGCCGACTGGCTGGTCGCGTTCCTGAGCAAGCGGCGATCGGACCCGGCAAAGCTCAACCTCTCCTTCGGCATCGATCCAGCGGCGATCTTCGCGGGAACCGGTCGGCTGCGCATGTCGATCGAGGCGCTGCAGGCCTCTATGCCACAGTCGCTGGCGCACTTCTTCGCGATGGGCGTTCCGGGCGTGCTGCTGGAAGCTGACGGGCGCGTGTTCCACAATGCCGGCGCCACGGAAGCGCAGGAACTTGGCATCATGCTGGCTTCGGCTGTCTCCTATCTCAGAATGTTCGAGACGGCGCGGCAGCCGCTTGTCTATGCCGCACCCCATATCGGTTTTGCGCTCAGCGTCGACCAGGACCAGTTGCTGTCGACGGCCAAGATGCGAGCACTGCGCAGGCTATGGGCGCGGGTGCAGGAGGCTTGTTCGATCCCGACATCCACCGCCAATATCCATGCCGAGACGTCGTTTCGCATGATGACGGCGATGGATCCGGAGACCAACATCCTGCGCACCACCATTGCATGCTTTGCCGCGGCGTGCGGCGGCGCCGATTCGATCTCCATCCTGCCGCACACGATCGCGCATGGTCTGCCGGCGGGTTTTGCCCGTCGTGTTGCCCGCAACACGCAGCTGATCATGGCCAATGAAAGCCATATCGATCATGTCACCGATCCCGCCTATGGTTCCGGCGCCGTCGAGGCGTTGACCGCGGAGTTGTGCGAGTTGGCGTGGACGGAATTGCAGACGATCGAAGCCGAGGGCGGTGTCCTGTCCAGCCTTCAGGACGGACGCATCCAGAAGCGCGTCCACGCAGCTGCGGAGCAGCGCAATGCAGCCTACCGCACAGGCCAACGGGCCATCATCGGCACCACGCTCTATCCATCGAAAGACGAACGTCCGGTCGAGACGCTGGCGGCGGAACGGCGGCCGGCCTTCACCGAAGGCGTTGCCGTCTGCGAGGCGCTGTTTCCAGTCCGCATCGACCAATCGATCGGAGCCGGCTCTTGATCCCGGACTTCGGCCAGATCGGCTGGGTCCCGCCACGCCGCGCTCCCGTCGAGGTCAAAGGCCAGCGGACCACGCCGGAAGGGCTCGTCGCCAAGCATCTGTACAATCAAAGCGACCTCAAGGGGTTGCCGCATCTCGACACCTATCCCGGCCTGCCGCCCTTCGTGCGCGGCCCCTACCCGACCATGTATGTCCAGCAGCCCTGGACCATCCGGCAATATGCCGGCTTCTCGACGGCCGAAGAATCCAATGCATTTTACCGACGCAACCTTGCCGCCGGCCAGAAGGGCCTGTCGGTCGCCTTCGATCTCGCCACGCATCGCGGCTATGACAGCGATCATCCGCGCGTTGCCGGCGATGTCGGCATGGCTGGCGTCGCCATCGATTCCATTCTCGACATGCGGCAGCTCTTCGACGGCATTCCGCTCGGCGAGATGACGGTATCGATGACGATGAACGGCGCGGTGCTGCCGATCATGGCGCTCTACATTGTCGCGGCGGAAGAACAGGGCGTTGCGCAGAAAGATCTCGCCGGCACCATTCAGAACGACATTCTGAAAGAGTTCATGGTCCGCAACACCTACATCTATCCGCCGAAACCCTCGATGCGGATCGTGTCGGACATCTTCTCGTACACATCGAAGAACATGCCGAAGTTCAATTCGATATCGATCTCCGGCTATCACATGCAGGAGGCCGGCGCGACGGCCGACCTTGAACTCGCCTATACGATCGCCGATGGCATCGAGTATGCCCGCGCCGGCGTCGCGGCGGGCCTCGACATTGACCGCTTTGCGCCGCGCCTGTCCTTCTTCTGGGCCATCGGCATGAATTTCTTCATGGAAGTCGCCAAGCTGCGGGCCGCGCGCCTGTTGTGGGCGACCCTGATGCAGAAGAATTTTTCGCCCAAGGACGAGCGCTCGTTGTCGCTGCGCACCCATTGCCAGACTTCTGGCTGGTCGCTGACGGCGCAGGATCCCTACAACAACATTGTCCGCACCATGATCGAGGCAATGGCTGCAACGCAGGGCCACACCCAATCGCTGCACACCAATTCCTTCGACGAGGCGATGGCGCTGCCGACCGACCATTCGGCGCGGATCGCCCGCAACACCCAGCTCATCCTGCAAAAGGAATCCGGCACCACGCGCATCATCGACCCGTGGGGCGGTTCGGCCTATCTTGAACGGCTGACGCATGATCTGGCGGCGCGCGCGCTTGCTCATATCGAGGAGGTCGAGGCGCTCGGCGGCATGGCGGCGGCGACCGAACAGGGCATTCCCAAGCTGCGCATCGAGGAAGCTGCCGCGCGCACGCAGGCGCGGATCGATTCCGGCGAGCAGATGCTGGTCGGCGTCAACGCCCATCGGCCCGAGACCGACATCGAGGTCGACGTGCTGAAGATCGACAATGCCGAGGTCAGGGCCCGGCAATTGTCGAAGCTGCAACGGCTGAAGGG
>NZ_RZRA01000210.1:0-6664 GCF_003998945.1 Mesorhizobium sp. M7A.F.Ca.CA.003.01.2.1
GTGATTGAGGTAACGGCGCTCGGTGCGGGCGTGTTCGGCCGATCCGCGCTCGATCCTTACCGCCTGGCAGACCAGTGTCAGGCGCGGGTGCGCCAGCGGGTCGCCCTTGCCTGGTTCGCCGAGCAACAGGGAACAGCGCGGGTCGGCAAGCAGCGCGCCGGTGTGCGCCGAAAGCATCGACACCAGGATCAGCGGTGCGCCGTCGATGTCGGTGGCCACGCCAACCCTGCTGGCCAGCGGCGAGCCGGTTTGCGGTTCGATCACCGCCAGGGCGCCAAAGCGGGCGCTGCGCAGAAGCGTCTTCGCCAGCCGGATCGCTTCGGCGTCCGTCTCACGGATCACGTCCTTCTTCGGGTCGTCCAAGGCAGCACCGCAGTAAGTTGATTTTTGTTCTCTAGTTATCGGTCAGCAAGCCGGATTTGACAAGGTCGTCGATCTCGGCTTTCGCAAAGCCGAAACGTGCCAGCGTTGTCGACGGCAACAAATCCTCATCGCCGGGCATAGTGGCCAATGTCGGTTGCGAACTCGAGAAACGCGGGGCCGGGGCCGGGCGCTCAAATGCACCTGCCGTCACAGAGGCGTTGCGTGCCCGATTGTGCGGGTGGTGCTTTGCCTCTTGCAGCGACAGAACGGGTGCAACGCAGGCATCGGTTTGCGCGAACAACCGGTCCCAGTCGTCGCGTGGTTTCTGCCGGATCCGATCGGCAATGGCGGCGCGCATCGGCGGCCACAGGGCCTTGTCGTACTGGCCGGATGCAAAGCACTCGTCGAGCGGCAGCAGCCTCGCGAATTCGGCGAAGAATTGCGGCTCGAGACAACCGATGGCGATATGACGTCCGTCCGACGTCTCATAGGTGTCGTAGAACGGGGCGCCGGAATCGAGCAGGTTCGCGCCACGCTTGTCGCTCCACAAGCCGGCCGCCATCAAGGCGTGCAGGGGCACCGCCAGCATCGAGGCGCCATCGACCATCGCGGCGTCGATAACTTCACCCTTGCCCGTGCGCGAACGTTGGAACAGGGCGGCCAGCACACCGGCAATCAGCATCATGGCGCCACCGCCATAGTCTGCAACGAGGTTGAGCGGCGTGACGGGACGGCCGCCGGCATGGCCGATGGCGTGCAGCACGCCGCTATAGGCGAGGTAGGTTATGTCATGGCCGGCGCGGCCGGCGAGCGGACCGCCCTGGCCGAAGCCGGTCATACGGCCGTAGATCAGCGCCGGGTTACGCACCAGCACCGTTTCCGGGCCGAGGCCGAGCCGTTCCATGACGCCCGGGCGAAAGCCTTCGAGCAACATGTCCGCCTTTTCGGCAAGGCGCAGCAACAGATCGGTGCCTTCACGGCGCTTCAGGTCGAGGCGCAGCACGGCGCGGCCATGGCGGTCGATGTTATACTCATCCGGCAGCGGCAGGAGCTGGCTCGTCCCCGCCCGTTCGATGCGCAACAGTTGCGCGCCCATCTCCGACAGCATCAGGCCGGCCAGCGGCACGGCGCCGAGCCCGGCCATCTCGATCACCTTCAGCCCGGTCAGCGGACCGGTTTTAGCGGCAGCGGACAGGCCGGCGCTCATGACCGGTTTATTTCGGCGCCATGCGAATGGCGCCGTCGAGGCGAATGGTCTCGCCGTTCAGCATCTGGTTCTCGATGATGTGCAGGGCGAGAGCGGCATATTCGGACGGTTCGCCCAGGCGCGACGGGAACGGCACGGCGGCGCCCAGTGAATCCTGCACCTCTTGCGGCATGCCGGCCATCATCGGCGTCTTGAAGATGCCGGGAGCGATGGTGCAGACGCGGATGCCGGAACGGGCAAGGTCGCGCGCCACCGGCAGCGTCATGCCGACGACGCCGCCCTTGGACGCCGCATAGGCGGCCTGCCCGATCTGGCCATCATAGGCGGCAACCGAAGCGGTGTTGACAATGACGCCGCGCTCGCCGCCCGGCAGCGGCTCGAGCTTCGACGCGCGTTCGGCGACGAGGCGGATCATGTTGAACGTGCCGATCAGATTGACCTCGATCACCTTGCGGTACTGATCAAGCGGATGGGGACCATCCTTGCCGATCGTCTTCACACCGATGGCGATGCCGGCGCAATTGATCAGGATACGCGGCTCGCCAAGCTTGGCGGCGACGTCGGCGAGGGCAGCAGTCCCACTGTCGGCGCTGCTGACGTCGCATTGGACGGCAATACCGCCGATCTCGGCCGCGACCTTGACCGCGCGGTCAATACCGACATCGAAGATGGCGACGCGGGCTCCCTTGGTGGCCAGCGCGCGCGCCGTTGCCTCGCCAAGGCCGGAGCCGCCGCCGGTGACGATCGCGATCTGGCCGTTCGGGTTCATGACGTCATCCTTTGATCTCAGGAACAGTGGACGGATCAGGCGCCAGATCGATGGGAAAGGTCAAGCCATCGCCGCGGTAGGATCGGTCACCCTGGCCTGATCGGCGTGGCAGACCTCGCCCAAGAGCCTGGCGACCGCGCCCGGCGCGATCTCGTGCGACAGCAGCCGGTCGAGGTCGACGGGGCGCGGCATCGAAATCTGGCCGCGCGGAATCCGCTTGAAACCGAGCGGCCCGTAATAGGGCTCGTCACCGACCAGCATGACGGCAGGTGCGCCGGCCCGGGCAGCGGCCTCCAGCGCGATCGCCACCAGCCGGCGGCCGATGCCGAGATTCTTGAAGGCCGGCCGCACGGCGAGCGGCCCGAGCATCAATGCGCGGCCGGCACCGGCGGCGATGCGGGTCATGCGCACCGAGGCGACGACGATGTCGCCATTGACGGCGACAAAGGACAGCGAGCGCTCGTGCCCTCCGGCCTCACGAATCTTGTAGGCGGCCAGCACAAAGCGGCCGGGCCCGAAGGCTTCGTCGTTGATGGCTTCGATCTCGGGGTCGTGCGCCGGGGTTTCCGGCAGGTATTTCACGTCGGCAAGGCTCATGGTCTTTGCGGTCCGGTACAAGGAGGAAAGGTTGCTGCAAACGGCAGCATTCGCCAGTCAGCGCTTCATCAAGCGCGGGCGCCCTTTCGTCGTCGGTCAAACCGGATCAAAGCAAAGTCGAACATGCGGATTGTCCGCTAGCATCAATTTCCCGCCGCTGCAATCGGCCGTTTCTGTCCGTCATTTCGGCCAAGTGACGGTCTGTTCAGCACCTGACGTCTTCGACAGGGCAGCCTTGCGCCTACATCAACCAACAGGACGCAAGGAGATTCGCATGGGATTGCTGGTCGAAGGAAGATGGCAGGACCGCTGGTACGATACGGCGGACAATGGTGGCAGGTTCGTGCGGGCGCAGTCGCAATGGCGCGACTGGATCACCGTTGGCGGGGCGCCTGCCGAAGGCCGGACGCGCGGTTTCAAGGCCGAGCCCGGCCGCTATCACCTCTATGTCTCGCTTGCCTGTCCGTGGGCCCACCGGACGTTGATCTTTCGTGCGCTGAAGAAGCTGGAGGGCATCATATCGGTGTCCGTGGTGCATCATTTCATGGGCGCCAACGGCTGGACGTTCGTAGCTGAGGACGGCGCCACGGGCGACACGCTCTACGGCCTCGACTTCCTGCACCAGATCTATGCCAAGGCCGATCCCGCCTATTCGGGCAGGGTGACTGTGCCGGTGCTGTGGGACAAAAAGGAGCAGACCATCGTCTCCAACGAGTCTTCCGAAATCATCCGCATGCTGAATTCAGCCTTCGATGATTGGGGCGACGCCAGCTTCGATTTCTATCCGAAGGCGTTGCGCGGCGAGATCGACCGCATCAATGCGCTGGTCTATCCCGCCATCAACAACGGCGTCTATCGCGCCGGCTTCGCCACCACGCAACGCGCCTATGAAGAGGCTTTCGGCGAGCTGTTTTCGGCGCTGGATACGTTGGAGGAGCGACTGGCAAAACAGCGCTATCTCGTCGGTGGTCGTATCACCGAGGCCGACTGGCGGCTGTTCACCACGCTGGTGCGCTTCGATCCGGTTTATGTCGGCCATTTCAAATGCAATCTGCGCCGCATCGCCGACTACCCGAACCTGTCCAACTATCTGCGCGATCTCTATCAGGTCCCTGGCGTGGCCGGGACGGTGAACATGCATCACATCAAGGCTCATTATTACGGCAGCCACCAGACGATCAATCCGACGCGGATCGTGCCTGTCGGACCGGATCTCGATTATGCCGCACGGCATGACCGGGCCCGCTTCGAGAAAGCGGCGGCCTGACCTACCAGTAGGGCGAGGGCTGCTCGCCGTCAAAAACCTCGGCGATCCGGCGCAGCGTCGCCGGCGTCGTGCCCCGCGGCAAGCGGTCGAGCGGGAAGAAGCCGGCTTCGGCGATCTCGTGGTCCGGCAGCTTCGGCGCCGTCTGGCTGAAATGCTCGAGCAGATAAAGGCCGACATGATCGCGGCGGCTGGAGCGGCGGTTGAAATGCATCGATTTGAGCACCGGCGGGGCGGTCAGTGCGATGTTGCCTTCCTCGGCCAGTTCACGGGCCAGCGCCTCGTTCATCGTCTCGCCGACTTCGACGCCGCCGCCGGGAAGCTGCCAGCCCGGTACATAGGTATGGCGAATAAGGAAGACGGATCTGGACGCTGTGTCGTGGATCAGGCCGCGCACGCCAAGCGTCATCGGCCTCCGCAGCACGAAATAGAGATGGAACAGCCTGGCCCTCAACCCTGGCCAGCCGGTCTGGCGGAAGGCATCTTCAGGGCTCGTCATTGATAGCGAAACCGTGGGTGGAAAGCCGCGCGCGGGTCGCCTATGAAGGTTGTATGTTCAGGCTCGCGCATATTTCCGATGTCCATCTGGGGCCGCTCCCCGATGTATCCTATCGCGATCTCGCCTCCAAGCGCGTGCTCGGCTATGTCAACTGGCAGCGCAACCGCCGCCGCCATATGCATGATGCGGTCATTGACACGATCGTCGCCGACATCAAGGCGAACACGCCTGATCACCTCGCCGTCACCGGCGACCTGGTCAATCTGGCGCTCGACGGCGAGATCGAGATGGCCAGGCACTGGCTGGAGACGCTGGGGCCGCCGCATGATGTTTCGGTCGTTCCGGGCAATCACGACGCCTATGTGCCAGGCGCCTTCGACAAGGTCTGCCGGTCCTGGGCGGCGTGGATGAGCGGCGACGGCGTCAACACGCCGGTCGACCGCAACGCCTTCCCCTATCTGCGTGTACGCGGCAATGTCGCGCTGATCGGCGTCTCGACGGCGCGCGCCACGGCACCCTTCATGGCCAATGGGTTTTTCATGGAAGGCCAGGGGGATAGGCTCGGCAAAATCCTCCAGGACACTGCCGGACAGGGGCTGTTCCGCGTCATCATGATCCATCATCCGCCGGTGCGCGGCGCGGTCCCGCAGCACAAGCGGCTGTTCGGCATCGCCCGCTTCAACAAGATCATTCGCCGCCATGGCGCCGACCTTGTGCTGCACGGCCATTCGCATCTGCCGTCGCTGTTCTTCATCGGCGGTCGAGGCGTCAGGATCCCGGCGGTCGGTGTCGCTGCCGCCGGCCAGGCGCCGGGTGGCAAGCACCCGGCGGCGCAGTATAATCTGTTCGACATCGACGGTGAAAAGGGAAACTGGCGGATCCGGCTGACACGGCGCGGCCTGACCGGGCCGTCCATACCGCCATCCGATCTGCAGACGGTGGAGCTTGGCGCCGAGGCCGCTATGGCCGCAAATTGACAACCATGGCCATGATGCGGTCCCAGAACAGGACGACCGACACCACAAGGCCGACCAATGCGCCGGCAGCGACCAGGCCAAGCCCGGACAGAAGGGCCGACCAGCGTTTGCCGCGCTCCGTCGCGCGCAGCGGCGGTTCGGCTTCTGGCACATACGCACGTTTCAGGCCGGCGACGGCGGGTTCGACGCCGCCTTCCAGCATCCTCTGACGCTCGACGATGCGCTCGGCGACATAGCGCGTCACGGAATCGGCAACCGATTTCATCTCAGTGGATTCGGCAAGCACCACCCGGCCGATGCGGGTGTCCTTGAGGAAGCGATAGGTGCGGCGGTCGCGCCCCATGGCGACATGGCTGATGGCGTCGATCCACAGGCGCGGCTGCAAGCCGGACGAGACGACAAAGTCGAAATTGTCCATGTCGGCCGGAACATCGGCAAAAACCGGCGCCAGCTCGGCGGCAAGCAGATCGAGGCGCATGCGATGCGCCTCGCGCATGTCGACGACGACATCGTCGCGGTCGGCGAAGGCATTTTTGACATCACGGATGGCATCGGACAGTTTCTTCGACTGGTCGATGGTCTTCTCGCCTGCTTCCTTCATCGGCGTCTGCCTCGTGGGTTTGGTTAACACTGGGTTAACACAGCCGCCGGCAAAATGCACTGGCGAGATCGACGGCGTCGGGGTGCTCAGGAGGGTCGTCGTGCGCGAAAAGGTCAGCTGGCTGCGGCGGCGAATTTCTGGCGGTGCGGCCTGGCGCGGCGGCTGGTGTTGCGGCGAATGATCTCGGCAACGAGGTCGGGTGCTTCCTCGGCCAGCATATGGCCCGCCTCCAGCACGTGGTGCACGTGAAAATGCGCCGGCAGGTCATCCGCCTGGGTAAAGGGCAGCACCGCATCGCTGGTTCCCCATGCCACCATTACCGGCATGTTCAGCCGATCGAGGCGATCGTGCGGGATGACGCCTTGCCGATCGTCCACGGTCATGGCG
>NZ_RZRA01000211.1:0-6661 GCF_003998945.1 Mesorhizobium sp. M7A.F.Ca.CA.003.01.2.1
CCCCGCCGGTGTCGCCAATCAGGGCCAGACGCTGCTTGGCGGCGATCTTCGCTTCCAGATCAACCAGCGTGACGCCAGTCAGGCGGAGCGCAGCTTCCTTGACGGGCTCGGCACGGTTTCGCGGACCGCCAGCATGCGTTCGATGGCGCGTCTCGCCGACGGATCCGACCAGGCGCTGGTCGAGGCCAAGGCGGTCGACCATGTCTATCCGCTCTATGGCACGCTGGAGACCGAGCCGGCGCTGTCGAAACAGGAACTGTTCGGCGAAGAGTTCGGCGTCTTCGGTGCGGCAGCGCCCGATCTTCTGTTCGAGCGGTTGCACGTCAAGCTTGGCGACCGGCTGAAGCTCGGCACCGCTACTTTCGAACTGCGCGCCAAGCTGGTCGCCGAACCGGATGCCGTGTCCGACGGCTTCGGCTTCGCGCCGAGGCTGATGATCTCGACCGAAGGGTTGGCGGCCACTGGACTGATCCAGCCGGGCAGCCTGGTCGAGAATGCCTACAAAATCCGGCTGCCGGCGGACGCCGACGAGGCAAGGCTCAAGGCCATCCAGGATCAGGCCGCCACGGATTTTCCGGAAGCCGGCTGGTCGATCCGCACGCGCAGCAACGCGGCGCCCGCGCTGTCGTCCAACATCGAACGCTTCTCGCAGTTCCTGACCCTGGTCGGGCTGACGGCGCTGGTGGTCGGCGGCGTCGGCGTCGCCAATGCGGTGCGCGCCTATCTCGACGGCAAGCGCGGCGTCATCGCCACCTTCAAGAGCCTGGGCGCTTCGGGCGGCTTCGTCTTTGCCGTCTATCTCGTGCAGATCCTGATCATAGCCGGATTGGGTGTCGTGCTAGGCCTTGTGCTCGGCGCACTAATGCCCTTCGCGGCGAGCGCGGCCTTGCAATCCGTCATTCCGGTGCCGGCCGAAGGCGGCTTCTATCCCGGCGCGCTCGGCATGGCGGCGCTGTTCGGCCTGCTGGTGACGTTGGCTTTCGCGCTGCTGCCGCTCGGCCGCGCCCGCGACGTGCCGGCAACCGCGCTGTTTCGCGAAATGGGACTGGAAGGCCGCGGCTTGCCGCGCCCCGCCTATGTCGCGGCGGCCATAGGCATCGCGCTGCTGCTTGCGGCGCTGGCCATTCTGTTCTCGGGCGACCAGCGCATCGCCTCGATCTTTGTCGGCGCTACCGTCTTCGCCTTCCTGGTGCTGCGCTCGGTCGGCGCACTGGTGCAATGGGCGGCCAGGAAAAGCCCGCGCGTGCGCTTCGTGGCGCTCAGGCTCGCCATCGGCAACATCCATCGGCCAGGCGCCCTGACGCCATCGGTGGTGCTGTCCCTGGGGCTCGGGCTGACGCTATTGGTGACGCTGGCGCTGATCGACGGCAATCTCAGGCGACAGATCTCAGGCAGCCTGCCGGAACGGGCGCCGAACTTCTTCTTCGTCGACATCCAGAGCGCCGATGTCGCGTCCTTCTCGGCGCTGATCGGCAAGGAGGCGCCGCAGGGCGTGCTGGCCAAGGTGCCGATGCTGCGCGGCCGGGTGATGGCGCTGAACGGTGTCGATGTCGACAAGGTGAAGGTGCCGGCGGAAGGCGCCTGGGTGCTGAGGGGGGATCGCGGCCTGACCTATGACACCAGGCAGCCGGAGAACGCGACGCTGACCGAGGGCAGTTGGTGGCCCGAAAATTACAGCGGCGAACCGCTGGTTTCGTTTTCGGCGCAAGAAGGCAAGGAGATCGGGCTGAAGCTCGGCGACACCATCACCGTCAATGTGCTGGGCCGCAACGTCACGGCCAGGATCGCCAGTTTCCGCCAAGTCGAATGGGAGACGATGGGTATCAATTTCGTCATGGTCTTCTCGCCCAACACATTCGCGGGCGCCCCGCATGGCTGGATGGCGACGCTGACCGAAAAGAGTGCATCGACGGCCGACGACGCCCGCATCCTCAACGCCGTCACCCGCGCCTTCCCGGCGGTGACGACGGTGCGGGTCAAGGACGCGCTCGACATCGTCAACCGGCTGGTCGGACAGCTCGGCACGGCGATCCGGGCGGCCGCTGGCGTGGCGCTGATCGCTTCGGTGCTGGTGCTGGCCGGCGCGCTTGCAGCCGGCAACCGGGCGCGCATCCATGATGCGGTGGTGTTGAAGACGCTGGGCGCGACACGCACGACGCTGATATCGGCCTTCTCGCTCGAATATATGCTGATCGGGCTGGCCACCGCCATTTTCGCGCTGGCGGCGGGCAGCGCAGCCGCCTGGTTCGTCGTCGCGCGCATCATGACTCTGCCGTCGCATTTCATGCCGGAGGTGGCGGTGGCAACCATTCTGTTTTCGCTGGTGATCACGGTCGGCATTGGTCTCGCCGGTACTTGGCGGGTGCTCGGCCACAAGGCAGCACCGGTGCTGCGCAACCTGTGACGACAGGCCCGGAACGGGCATCCTGGATTAAATCTTGGTAAGAAAGCCGTCCGAAAAGCCGAGGAAACGGCGCTTCGCCCTCTCACGAACCGTTACATCCGGTTACGGTCTTGTTCTTGACGCGAATAACCATCATATTTCGCCACAGGCATGCTGGAGCCCTGCCAGCGGCGCCCAGGTCCGGAAGGACCTGACACCGGACGGGGCAGAAGCAATAGAGGACTACAATGGCTGATCCCATTCGCAACTACCAGACGCGCGCCGTGCCCGGCGTCGGCGTCGGTGCCGACATCGATCAGGGCCTGCGCGCCTACATGATCAAGGTTTACAATCTGATGGGGCTTGGCCTCCTCATCACCGGTCTTGCCGCTGTCGGCACGATCATGCTGGCCACCACCACCGATCCGGCTTCGGCTGTCGCGACGCTGCCGAGCGGCGAGATGCTGACGTCCTTCGGCTACGCGATCTTCGGCTCGCCGCTGCGCTGGGTGGTGATGCTGGCGCCGCTGGCCGCCGTGCTGTTCCTGTCGTTCCGCGTCCAGTCGATGAGCGTTTCGGCAGCGCAGACGACGTTCTGGGTCTATGCCGGTCTCGTCGGCCTGTCGCTGTCTTCGATCTTCCTGGTCTACACCACGGCCAGCATTTCACAGACCTTCTTCGCCACGGCCGCCGCCTTCGGTGCGCTGTCGCTGTTCGGCTACACCACCAAGCGCGACCTGACGGCGATGGGCTCGTTCCTGATCATGGGCGTGTTCGGCATCATCATCGCGTCGGTGATCAACATCTTCCTGCAGTCGTCGGCGCTGTCGTTTGCCGTGTCGGCGATCGGCGTGCTGGTCTTCGCGGGCCTCACCGCCTATGACACGCAGAAGATCAAGGAGATGTATTTCGAGGGCGACAGTTCGGACGTTGCCGGCCGCAAGGCGATCATGGGCGCGCTGACGCTCTATCTCGACTTCATCAACCTGTTCATGTTCCTGCTGCAGTTCATGGGCGACCGTCGCTAGTTCAGCATGCTGGACCATCGAGTTCCAAAAGGGCGGCCCAACGGCCGCCCTTTTCTTTTGTGCCGGGCTTTGCTGTTATCGCGAGCAGAGAAATGGCACCCATAAACTATGAGCACTATTACGATTCGACCGGCGACAGCGGCCGACCTCGACAGCATCACCGGCATCTACGCCGACGCGGTCGCCCAAGGCACGGCGAGCTATGAGTTGGAGCCGCCGAGCCGCGCGGAGATGGGTGTTCGATTCGACAGCCTGATGGCCGGCGGCTTTCCCTACCTTGTGGCGGAGAAGGACGGCGCGGTTCTCGGCTACGCCTATGCCGGTGCCTTCCGGCCACGCCCGGCCTATCGCTTCATTGTCGAGGATTCGGTCTATGTCGCGCCCGAGGCCAAGGGCCAGGGCGTCGGGCTCAAGCTGATGCAAAGCCTGATCGAGGCGGTGACGACGGCGGGCTTTCGCCAGATCATCGCGGTGATCGGCGATGGCCGTCCCGACAGCGCCTCGGTGCGGCTGCACGAAAAGCTCGGCTTTCGCCATTCGGGCCGCCTGGAAGGCTCCGGCTACAAGCACGGGCGCTGGCTGGACACGGTGTTCATGCAGCTGTCGCTGAATGGCGGGGCATCGGCGCCGCCCGATCCGAGTTCGCTGCCAGAGCGGAAGTTTCGCCTTAGAGGGGACTGAAGAAGGAACTGAAGAATTGCGCAATTGAAGAACTGAAGAATAAAAAGAAGCGGCGGCAACAGATGACGCCGAGGCCTTTTCTTCAACTCATCAATTCTCCATTTCTTCAATTCCCCTGCTCTAATTCCCTGCTCAGGCTTCGACCAGCTTCAACTTGCTGTCGAACACACCGAGCACGCGGCCGAGTTCCTGGCCGCGTTTCAAGATGCGGCCGCCGGCGGCGATGACGGCAAAGGCGCCCTGCTTGCGGGCCAGTTTCGGATCCTTGACGATCTGGAACAGCGGCACTTCGCTGGTGCGGCGGAAGACGGAAAAGACAGCGCGGTCGGCGAGATGATCGATGGCGTAGTCGCGCCATTCATTGGCGGCGACCATGCGTCCGTAGAGCCTGAGGATCTGGTCCAGCTCGCGTCGGTCGAACCGCACCGGCTGATCGAGACGTTCGCGTCGCGCCTCGTGCAGCGGGATTATTGCGGATGCGTCCCCATCCCCCGTCCCGCCACTGTCATCGGTCATGCCTCGATCCTTCAAAATGAATCTTTGCCAACCAAAGTTGGCGTGTTCGCGACTGAATTGCAAGGCCCGGCGAACCGAGCCCCGCGCCGCGCCGTTTCCGTCACGTCCAGTCACTTTTATGAAACGCCGTGTTGGAATTGGTGATGTTCCGCCACATTTCTGCCTTTTTTTATCCGCGCTCATGCCCCAATGTCCGACGAATTTACCGGCGTTGCCTGAGACGGTTCGGTCCGGCACCGGCTCGTAAACCCCAAGCCCCCCGCCCACGGGTCTGCGTCGGATCGAACCAACCTCGGCTCTTCCTCGGAAGAACCGGGAGCGACGATCCCAAAACCTAAATGACCGGCGTCAGAAGCAAGCTGACGTCGGTTTTTTATTGGCTGGTGATAGGTGAACCTTCGCGCTACCGCGGCAGGGGTTTGAGCGCTCTATCTCAAGGCTTGTGGATGAATGCGGCGCCGAGAATGGGACCGGGCATGCCGTCCTTGCCGACCGACTGCAGCAGCACGGCGCAGCCGCCCTTTTTGGCAATCTCGCTCATCGGCAGTTCGTAGCGCTGTGCCTTGCCATGCCACATGCCGGCGGTCTGGATGCCGGTGACGGCGTTCCAGTAGGTCATCTTGCGGCCGGTATTTTCGCCCTCGCCGACTTTGACCGTCTGCGGCGGGTCGAAATAGACGATGACGACATGGGCGTCGCTGGGGCCGTTGCCGGCATCGCCGGCGTCGATCATCACGCGATCGCTGGTACGGCTGACCTTGACGGCGACGCGCATGCCTTCACCGCTCTTGGCCATGCGGGCGAGCGCACCATCGACCTCGCCGCGGTTGGCGCCGTTGACATGGACGCGGCCATTGATGACGGCCTGCGGCGTATAGACGGAGCGGCTGCCGAAGGCGCGCATATAGTCGTATTGCCGCTCGGTGTTCTCCTTGCGGCCGAGCGTGTCCTGCCAGCCGAGATAGTCCCAGTAGTCGACGTGATAGGCGAGCGCGACGATGTCTTCCTTGGCGGCAAGTTCGGAGAACAGAGTATCGGCCGGCGGGCAGGAACTGCAGCCCTGGCTGGTGAACAGCTCGACCACGCCCAATGGCTTTTCGATCTGGACCCGGTCGGTCTGGGCGCGATCGGATTCGCCGGCATGCCCGGCGCCGGCAGACGCCGAGAAGGCCAGCGCAAGAGCTGCCAGCCACAATGATTTTCGCGAGGCCATGGCCATTCCGATTCCCGCCGGTGATGCCGGCTTTATCTTGATTGCTGAAATATGTGGCAGAACCGGAAGTCAACGGGAAGTCACGTTGCGGTGAAATTTTGCCGTTGCAGCCGACCGCAACGCCGCAATAGGAAGGATCTGCGCTTCAGGATAGAAACCGATTCGGGCGGCAATCGCGATGTGGCAAACGTTTTTGGCGCCGGTCGACCTCTATTGCGAGCGGACCGGCCCGGAATTCTGGTCCGAACCGGTCAACGCCCTGACCAACTTCGCCTTCATCGCCGCCGGCCTGTGGGGCGTGCGCGAGGTGCGAAGGCTGGGCACCGGCGCCTTCGCCGAGGTTCTGGCCTGGTGGGTGGTGGCGATCGGCATCGGCTCGACGATCTTTCACACTTTTGCCACCAAGGGCACGGTCTGGGCCGACGTGCTGCCGATCGCCGGCTTCACGCTGGCCTACACGCTGTTCAATCTGCGTCGCTTCCTCGGCATGCGATGGGGCAAAGCCATCGCCATCTTCATCGCCTTCTATGTGATTGCCGGGGCGATAACCGTTGCCGTGCCGGACTGGCTGCGCCAGGCGTCGAACGGCACGACGGGCTATCTGCCGCCGTTCCTGGCGCTCGCCTTCTTCGGCGCGCTGGTGGCCGCCAGCGGCAATCGCGCCGGCTGGTACAATCTGGCCGGGTCGGCGATCTTCGTGGTGTCCGTCATCTGCCGGATGATCGACCCGCTGGTCTGCGGCGGCTTCCCGCTCGGCACGCACTTCCTCTGGCACATCCTCAACGGGCTGATGCTGGGTGTGTTGTTGGCCGCCGCGGCGCGGTTCGGGAAGCCGAAAGT
>NZ_RZRA01000212.1:0-6638 GCF_003998945.1 Mesorhizobium sp. M7A.F.Ca.CA.003.01.2.1
GTTCCGCATGGGGCTGGAGGGCGGCAAGCCGGCGAAAGGCCAGATCGGCGTGCAGCCGGAATGGTTCTACAAAGGCAACGGCACGATGGCGGTGGCACCAGGCGCCGCACTCCTGTCACCGGCCTTTGCCAAGGACGCCGGCGAAGAGCCCGAGGTCGCCGGCATCTACGTCATCGGCGACGACGGCGCACCTTTCCGCGTCGGCTTCACGCTGTCGAACGAGTTTTCCGACCACGTCACCGAGCGCGTGAACTATCTGTTCCTCGCGCATTCCAAGCTGCGCAACGCCTCGTTCGGGCCGGAGATCCTGATCGGCGACCTGCCGTCCGACATCCGCGGCACCTCGCGCATCGTGCGCGACAGCGAGGTGCTGTGGGAAAAGCCGTTCCTGTCCGGCGAAGCGAACATGTCGCACACCATCGCCAATCTCGAACATCATCATTTCAAATACGCGGCCTTCCGCCAGCCGGGTGACGTGCATGTGCACATGTTCGGCACGGCGACGCTGTCCTTCGCCGACGGCATCACGACCGAGGCCGGCGATGTCTTCGAGATCGAGGCCGGGGATTTCGGCCTGCCGCTGCGCAACCCGCTCGAGATCGAGCAGCCGGTGAAGGTGGCTGTGAAGGCGCTTTGAGAGCGCGCCTTTTCCTTCTCCCCAAGTGGGAGGTGGATCGGCGCGTTAGCGCCGAGACGGATGAGGGGTGTTCCAGCGGAGTGAAACGTTGGCGTTCCCTGGAACACCCCTCATCCGTCGCCTCCGGCGACACCTTCTCCCACAAGGGGAGAAGGAAAAGGCGCCTCTGCCTCAATAAATATCGAAGTCGAAATACTTGGCCTGGATCTTCTTGTAGGTGCCGTCGGCAACGATCGCGTCGATGGCCGCGTTGAGCTTGTCGCGCAGGGCCGTGTCGTCCAGGCGCACGGCGATGCCGGCCTGGGTCTCGGTGCCCTTGACGTCGCCGACCAGCT
Organism: Mesorhizobium sp. M7A.F.Ca.CA.003.01.2.1; assembly: GCF_003998945.1. Classification (NCBI taxonomy): domain Bacteria; kingdom Pseudomonadati; phylum Pseudomonadota; class Alphaproteobacteria; order Hyphomicrobiales; family Phyllobacteriaceae; genus Mesorhizobium; species Mesorhizobium sp. M7A.F.Ca.CA.003.01.2.1. Next base: position 973 of record NZ_RZRA01000212.1, read on the forward strand.
TGCAGCAGCCGTCGCTTGCCTTCTTCAGCCAATCCATCAGCACGAACTTGTCCGAGATCACGGCGTCAAGACGACCGTTGGTCAGGTCGGTGATCGCCTCTTCCTGGGTGGGATAGAGTTTGGCCTCCGCGCCCGCCTTGCCATATTCATTCTGGGCATAGTCGGCCTGCGTGGTCGAAGCCTGGGCACCGACCGTCTTGCCGGCAAGGGCCGCCGGTTCGGTCGAGGTGAGATCGGTGTCCTTCGGCGCCACCAGAGCCAGCGGTGTCGTATAATATTTGTTGGTGAAGGCGACCTGCTTCTTGCGCTCCTCGGTGATGCTCATCGAGGCGATGATGGCGTCGAACTTCTTGGCCTGCAAAGCGGGAATGATGCCGTCCCAGTCCTGGGTAACGATCTCGCATTCGACCTTCATCTGCGCGCACAGCGCATTGGCGATGTCGATGTCGAAGCCTTCGACCTTGCCGTCGGCGGTAATGGTGTTGAACGGCGGATAGGCGCCCTCGGTGCCGATCTTGATTTTCTCCGCCGCCTGCACCGACAGAGAGCCGGCCAGTGTTGCCAGCATGGCAGCGCCCGCCGCCGATATGACCCATTTCGAAAATCGCATTTTCTTGGTTCCCCTTGAACGCCGCCAGCTTGACGGGCGGCAAGGCAGCCAAGCATGGCGAGCCGGTACAGGCAAGTATTTTGCCTTGGGGCAATGAGGGTCAGCGCGCGGCGCGGAAATGCTTGGACAGCTTCAGGCCCTGCGCCTGGTAGTTGGAGCCGAGATCGGTGCCGTAGAGCGCCTGCGGCCGCTTCAGCATATGCTCGTAGACCAGCCGGCCGACGATCTGGCCGTGGTCGAGGATGAACGGCACTTCATGGCTGCGCACTTCCAGCACCGCCCGGCTGCCGGTGCCGCCGGATGCGGAATGGCCGAAGCCCGGATCGAAGAAGCCGGCATAATGGACGCGGAATTCGCCGACCAGCGGATCGAAGGGCGTCATCTCGGCGGCGTAGAGCGGCGGCACATGCACCGCCTCCTGGCTGACGAGGATGTAGAATTCATCGGGGTCGAGCACCAGTTCGCCGGCGCCGCTCTTGTGGATCGGTTCCCAGAAGTCGACGACTTCCTGGGCCGCGCGCTTGTCGACATCGACGAGGCCGGTGTGATGCTTGCCGCGATAGCCGACCAAGCCGCTTTGATCGCCGTTGAGGTCGATCGACAGCGCGATGCCGCCGCCGGAAATGTTCGGCGGCTCGGTGGCGACAAGCATCTGCGTGCGATGCAGGTCGTGCAACTCGGCTTCGGAGAGCAGCGCATTGCCGGTGCGGAAACGGATCTGCGACAGGCGCGACCCGGTGCGGACGACGATCGGGAAGGTGCGCGGGCTGACTTCCAGAAAGAGCGGGCCATGATAGCCGGCCGCGATCTTGTCGAACTCGTGGCCGCGATCGGTCATGACGCGGGTGAAGATGTCGAGCCGTCCGGTCGAACTCTTCGGATTGGCCGAGGCTGAAATGTCCGCCGGCAGCGCCAGGCTTTCAAGCAGGGGCACGATGTGGACGCAGCCGGTCTCCAGCACCGCGCCCTCGGCCAGATTGATCTCGTGCAGCTGCAGCCGGTCGAGCTTTTCCGAGACCTTGTGATTGGGGCCGGGCAGGAAGGAGGCGCGCACCCGCCAGGCCTTGTCGCCGAGCCTGAGATCGAGGCTGGCCGGCTGGATCTGGTCGGTGTCGAGCGCACGCGCCGACTTCAGCGCGCCGGACTGGAGCAGCGCCGATATGTCCTGGTCGGGAAGAATGCCTGTCTGCCGCAAGGCTCCACTCCTGCTTGGTACAAACCTCTTAATGAAGCCGGCAATTGACGCAAGCGCGGTGCGGGTCTAAAGGGTCGTTATCCCGTGGTGATTTGGCCGGTCGGCTTGCAGCCACGTTAAACAAGTCGCTAAAGGACCGTCGGGCCGCAAGGCCGTATGGACCGGTTGCGACTTTCGCGGCCGGTTTTTTTGTGTCTGGAAGAAAAGCGATGAGCACCAAGAAGCGCAACTGGAAGCCTCAGACGGCACTCGTGCACAGCGGAACGCTGCGTTCCGGTTTCGGCGAAACGTCAGAAGCGATCTATCTCACCCAAGGCTATGTCTACGAAACGGCGCAAGCCGCCGAAGCCCGTTTCAAGGGCGAAGAGCCGGGTTTCATCTATTCGCGCTACGCCAATCCGACCGTCGACATGTTCGAGAAGCGCATGTGCGCGCTGGAAGGTGCGGAAGACGCGCGCGCCACCGCGTCGGGCATGGCCGCGGTGACGGCCGCCCTTCTGTGCAGCGCCAAGGCCGGCGACCATATCGTGGCGGCGCGTGCGCTGTTCGGCTCCTGCCGCTGGGTGGTCGAGACGCTGGCGCCGAGATACGGCATCGAGGCGACGCTGGTCGACGGCACCGACATCGCCAACTGGGAAAAGGCGATCAAGCCGAACACCAAGCTGTTCTTCCTGGAAAGCCCGACCAATCCGACGCTGGAAGTGGTCGATATCGCCGCTGTCGCTTCGCTTGCCAATTCGATCGGCGCCAGGCTGATCGTCGACAATGTCTTCGCCACGCCCCTGCAGCAGAAGCCCTTGCAGCTCGGCGCCCATATCGTCGTCTATTCGGCGACCAAGCACATAGACGGCCAGGGGCGCTGTCTCGGCGGCGTCATCCTGTCGGACAAGAAGTGGATCGACGAGAACCTGCACGACTATTTCCGCCATACCGGCCCAAGCCTTTCGCCTTTCAACGCCTGGACGCTGCTGAAGGGCCTGGAAACGCTGCCGCTGCGCGTACGCCAGCAGACGGAAAGTGCCGGCCGGATCGCGGATTTTCTGGCCGAACGGCCGGAAATCGCGCGCGTCATCTATCCCGGCCGCGCCGACCATCCGCAGGCCGACATCGTCAAGAAGCAGATGTCGGGCGGCTCGACGCTGATCTGCCTGGACGTCAAGGGCGGCAAGCAGGCGGCCTTCGCCTTGCAGAACGCGCTCGACATCGTCCTGATCTCCAACAATCTCGGTGACGCCAAGAGCCTGATCACCCACCCGGCGACGACGACGCACAAAAATCTCAGCGACGAGGCGCGCGCCGAGCTCGGCATCGGGCCGGGCACGCTCAGGCTGTCGGTTGGCCTGGAGGATGCCGACGATCTGCTCGAGGACATCGCGCAGGCGCTGAAGGCCAGGTAGGAGGCCTTCAGGCGCCGGACGGCGTCTCTTCCAGCTCGGCCGTCTTGGTGCCGATGGTCATCGCATTGCCGCGCCAGTCGACGGCGCCGCCGAGCCAACCGCGCCCCCACATCGCCGGCAGGATCAGGTCGCGCGCCATGATCGCGGCGACCATGCGTGGCGACAGGTACCAGCCCTTGGACCAGGCCAGGGCGCACTCCGGAAGATAGAAGGCCGCCAGCACGGCAAGGGCGGTTGCCCAGAGGCTGAAGCCGGCGCTTGCCGCTGCAATCAGCGCAAGCACCAGCGGCACCACGGCGCCCGTCAGGATTTCGGGTGCGAAGAACAGCGGGAAAGTGACGCGGCGCAGGCGCGCCCAACGGGCCTGACGCGACCAGATCTCGTCAAACGAGCGCCGGCCAAGCGGCTGCTCGAAGGGGGCGGCGACGAGATTGACGCGCAGGCCGAGACTGTTCACCAGCTTGGTCGCAGCGGCATCCTCGGCGATCTCGGCGGCCAGCACGCGGATGCCGCCATTGGCATCGAGCATCGGCTTGTTCCAGAGCATGCTCTTGCCCTGGGCAAAGCCGAGGCCGAGCGCCTCACCGGCATATTGCCAGCGCGCCTGCAGCGTGTTGAGGAAAGCGCATTCGACCTCGGCCCAGAAGCCGGCCGGCCGCGAGCCGATCGGCGTCGAGCAGACAAGGCCGGTGCCGGGCCGCCAGGCAGCCATCAGGTGCTGGATGTAGTCCCTCGGCATCAGCACGTTGGAATCGGCCAGGACGACCCAGTCGTGCCGCGCCGCTTCCCAGCCCTTGACGCAATTGTTGAGTTTCGGATTGGCGCTGATGCGGTCATCGCCGACAAGCAGCCAGGCCGGCACTTTCGGAAACCGGACGATCGTCCTGTTTATCAATTTGATCACCGGATCGTCGGCATGGGCGACGCAGAAAATCAGCTCATAGCGCGGCCAGTCGAGCGAGAAGGCGCGCTCCAGCGTCTCCTGCGTGAACGGCTCGACGCCGCGCGACGGCACGACGATCGACACCGGCCGCGGCTTGCCGGCCGGCGGCGCAATGGTGCGACGCCGTCTCAGACGCGACACGGCGAGCACGATGCTGGCGAGATTCGAGAGGATGAGGACGGTTGAAAGCGTGGCGGCTATGAGAGTGAGTTGCATCGAGATCCGGTCACTCCAGGAAAACCGGTCCGCAAGATGACCGGTTTCAACAGTTCAGCAGAGCGCCCGAGTCGCGCGTCACCAGTCCGCGCACACCATCATTGTCATATGTCACTTAAATGACATTCTTTGTCGGCACCTGCCCGCGAGGCCGGCCAGAGGAGGCTTCGATCGGTTGACCTAACCGCACGGAGCGCCGAAAGTTCCGCTGGAACCGTTTTTTGGAGCCGCTTATGTATAGCGCCGTCACGCGCAACATCGAAGTGCAGGTCAGGCCGTTCTATCTGGAGGACCGTTCGGATCCCTCGGAGAACCGCTATGTCTGGGGCTATCAGATAACGATCGACAATCAGTCGGACGATTTCGTGCAGCTTCTGTCGCGCTATTGGCACATCACCGACGGCACCGGCCGGGTCGAGGAAGTGCGCGGCCCCGGCGTGGTCGGCGACCAGCCCGAACTCAATCCCGGCGACAGCTACCAGTACACGTCCGGTTGCCCGCTCTCGACACCGTCCGGCATCATGGTCGGGCATTACACGATGCGCAACAAGCGGGGCGAGACGTTCGACATCGCCATTCCGGCGTTTTCGCTGGACTTGCCGGGGACGCGGCGGACGGTGAATTGATTTCGCCTCACCGGCCGCGGAGCGACCGGTGAGGCGTGGTTTCTACTCTACTGGGCCGCAAATTCCGCCGGGTCGAAATCATATTGCTTCGAACAGAATTCGCAGGCGACGTGGATGCCGCCGTCTTCGGTGCTGTCCTTGATCTCCTGGGCGGAAAAACCCTCGAGGATGCCGCGGATCTTGTCCCTGGAGCACGAGCACTGGTCGGCGACCGGAACGCCGCCGAAGACGCGCACGCCATGCTCGTGGAACAGCCTGTAGAGCAGCCGCTCGGCGCCGATCGTCGGGTCGATCAGTTCGGTCGGCTCGATGGTGCCGAGCAGAGCCAGCAACTCCTGCCAGGAATTGTCGACCGGATCGTGGATCTCCTCACGCGGATCGCCATCGCCGCCCGGCAGGTCCGGGACGCGCATGCGCTCGGGCGACTGCGGCAGGAACTGCGCCAGGATACCGCCGGCGCGCCATTGCTCGCGGGCGCCGCCGGGACCGGGCGTCAAAAGCTTGGCCACCGACAGCCTGATATCCGTCGGGATCTGCTCCGACTGACGGAAATAGGTGCGTGCCGCGTCTTCCAGGGTCTCGCCATCGAGCTGGACGATACCCTGATAGCGCTGCGTATGGGCGCCCTGGTCGATGGTCAGCGCCAGCACGCCACTGCCGAGCAGCGTCTGTTGGGAGG
>NZ_RZRA01000213.1:0-6637 GCF_003998945.1 Mesorhizobium sp. M7A.F.Ca.CA.003.01.2.1
GGACTGCAGCCCGTGAAAGTGACCGTCGCCATAACGGATTTCGAGATCGAATTCCGAGGCCGTGAACTCATGCGTCGCGTACGAAGTCGAGACCCGCATCACGATATCGGGATATTGCTGCTGGAACAGCGGCAGGCGCGGAAACAGCCAGCGTGCCGCAAAGGTCGGCAGCACCGATATTTTTAGCACATGCTCCTGCGATTGTCCGGTCGCTTCCATGCTGGCGGCCACGATTCGCTCCAGCGCCTCGCGAACGCGCGAGACATAGGTCTCGCCCTCCGGCGTCAACGACACCGCATTGCCGCCGCGCTGGAAAATCTTGAAACGAAGCTGATCCTCCAGGCTTTTCACGCGCTGGCTGACCGCTGAAGCGGTAATAAACTGTTCTTCACCGGCGCGCGTGAAATTCCCGTGCCGCGCAGCACTTTCGACGATTTTCAGCGAATTGAGGTTGACCTGACTGAGCAGACGCACGGTTTCGACCTTAAGCTTGGCTTACACTAGCACCAGCATTCCTAATTTTACAGGGGTGGGTGAATTAATCGACTGTTTACCAAGTGTTGCCCCCATCCTGGAGAAGTACAATGAACGCCCACACCATTCCCGAACTGCGTTATGCGATGAGCCGCGAAGCCATTATCGGCCATGAAACCGCCTGGAAAGTGTCGAGTTTCGGTGTCGCGCAATATCTGCACGGCTATGACCCGGCACTGCTTGCCGCGATCGAGGAGGCTGCCCTGAAGCTCAAGGCCAGCCATGCCGTGCACAAGCACCTCGATCTGACCTTCATCACCGGGGCCGACCGTTACATCCCCGAGATCAGGGAATTGCTGCATGACAAGCTGCGCCTGGAGCGGCTGTCCGACATGATGGGCACCAAGCTGGAGCCCTATCCGCTGTCGATCGTCGGCTCGACGGTCACCTTCATGAATCCAGGGACGGCGCCGTGGAGTGGCATTGCGATGGCGTTCCGGTCACCGAGCTCATTCCGCTGTCGATCAGCAATCCGCTGGTCGGCGGCCACCTCGAAATCTATTGCGACGACTCCGAAACCGGCCGCGCCATTCTCGAATCCGGCCGCGAGATCCCGCGCAACAGTGTCATGCGCATCGATCACAAGATGAACTACGCGACGCTCGGCCAGTTCCTGGGCGTCCTGCATCGCACCGCGCCGATCCGGTTCGGCGAGCGCGTCACGCTGGTGCTCAACCAGCGCTCGGTGGCCAAACCCTATGTCGACGACAACAGAATGTTCTATCTCGCCGCCGACAATGACCACGACCGTGAGTGGGTCAGCGAACTGGCCGAAGATGTCTGGACCAACCAGCTCCCGGCCTACCGTCGGTTCGAGGCGGAGCATCCCGTGCCCGCCGCCGTCGATGCTCCGGTTCCGGGCGGAGCCAGGGAATCATGATAGTGAACCATGATCCCGAAAAGTCGGAACCGGTTTTCGGACAGGATCATGGTCGAACAGCAAAATAGAATCCCATGCCGATTGTTTCGGCAGGGATCCGGCTCGATATCCGCGTTGGTCTTCGCTGCCGGTGCGGTGGCGTTGTGGTCCACCAATGCCCTGGTCGGCAAATCCCTGCTGACCGGCCACCCGGTGTCGCAGGTCCAGTTCCTGCAATTTGCAGGCGCTGCACTCGTCTTCGCCGCCATCCGATTGATGAGCCGGGCCATCCGATTGATGAGCCGGGAAAGAGTAGCACCGGTCACGGCCGGGGCGGCGCTCATCTCTCTCGCGGTCGGCTTCATCGGCCTGGTCGGCACCATGGTGCTGCAATACATCGCCTTCGCTTCGATGCCGGTGATCGAGGCCAATCTGGTCGCCTACACCTGGCCGTTGATGGTCGCGGCGGCAGTCATTGCCTTGGAAAATCCGCGGCGTCCGGCACTGTTGGGTCTCGCCGCGGTGGTAGGCTTCATCGGCGTCGCGCTGGTGATTTCGGGAGGGCGCAACCAATCCTGGCTCGACGGCGATCTGGTCGGGTATCTCGCCGCATTCGGGTCGGCGCTGTGCATGGCCTTCTATTCGATCATGGTGGGACGGGTCGCCACCCCAGCCGATCGCCTGTTGCTGCCCTCATCGTTGATCGGCGTCGCTTTGACGTTTCTGTGGTGCGCTCGCGACGGTTTCACCTGGCCCATCGGCGCGGACCTGGCTCTCGGCCTTTATCTCGGCGCCGGTCCGATGGGCTTGGGCTACTATTTCTGGTCGCGCGCCTTGAAGCTTGAAGGCAGCGGCAGGGTCGCGGTGGTCGCCTATCTCACGCCGATCGCCTCGACCCTGCTTTTGACCTTGTCCGGCGAACGGCTGACGGTGACGGCCATTGTCGGAGCCATTCTCGTCATCGGCAGTTGTGTCGCGGTCGGTGTGGAACGTTCGGAGGCCGAAAACCATGTTTGACGAGAATGAGCGTCTGGCCATTCAGGAAGCGCATTGGCTGATCGACGAATTCGGCGTCGAGGCACCGCTTTACGCCGCGATGAGGGCCGAAAAGGCGATAGAACAAAAGGATTTGGCGCGCTGCGCCCGCTGGAAGCGTATTCTGGAGATATTGGACGAAAGTCCTGCCGCTAAGTCTGCTGGTTCCAAGTATTAGATTTTCTAATTTGCACGGCGTCGATTTCGCATGAATGCTATTTTGGCCGATTCTTCATTCTTTTATGAGACTTGGCGGTCCGTTGGGGGACGCGGTTAAAGAGATACATCGACACAAGTCTTCGCTGGGGTGGAGGATTTTGTCGCAAATAAGGTGAAAGAATTGTCAAATATCGATGATAAGACCGTTATCGAGCTGACGGCCGATATTGTCTCGGCCTATGTAGGCAACAATCCCCTTCCGGCTTCCGGCCTGCCTGAGTTGATTGCCAGCGTCAGTGCTTCGGTTCGCAAGCTCGCTGGTGCAGTTGTCGCGGAAACTCCAAACCTGGTTCCGGCAGTCAATCCGAAGAAGTCGGTGTTTCCCGACTACATCATCTGCCTTGAGGACGGAAAGAAGTTCAAGTCGCTCAAGCGGCATCTGCGGACCGACTACGGCCTAAGCCCGGACGACTATCGGGCCAAATGGGGCTTGCCGCCGGACTATCCGATGGTTGCGCCGAACTACTCGGCGACGCGATCGGCGCTGGCAAAGTCGACGGGACTTGGCCGCAAGCCGGCAGCAGCGCCGGCCGCTGTCGCCAAGGCAACGAAGCGCAAGGCGACTGCCTGAGAGCAGGCAAGCCACCGTTCGGCTGCTTTGACGGCGCCCTCGCGGGCGTCGTTTCGAGGCCTTGTGCGGCCAACTGGCCCGCAAGGCCTTGCGAAGCGTTGATGTCCGGTGCAAAAGCGCGGCCATGCTGATCATCAACGACCTATCGCTCCGCATGGCCGGACGCCTGCTTCTCGACCATGCCTCGCTGACCTTGCCAGCCGGCACCAAAGCCGGCCTCGTCGGCCGCAACGGTACCGGCAAGACGACGCTGTTCAAGGCCATTACCGGCGATTTCCCGTCCGAGACAGGCTCGATCAGCCTGCCGAAGAGCACCCGCATCGGCCAGGTGGCGCAGGAAGCGCCAGGCACCGAGGATGCGCTGATCGAGATCGTGCTCAAGGCCGATCTCGAACGCACGGCGTTGCTCGAAGAGGAAAAGACGGCGACCGATCCGCACCGCATCGCCGACATCCATATGCGGCTGGCCGACATCGACGCGCACTCAGCCGAATCCCGCGCCGCCACCATTCTCGCCGGCCTCGGCTTCGATGACGCTGCGCAACGGCGTCCGGCCTCCTCCTTTTCCGGCGGCTGGCGCATGCGCGTGGCGCTCGCCGCGGTGCTGTTTGCCGAGCCCGATCTGCTGCTGCTCGACGAGCCGACCAACTATCTCGATCTTGAAGGCACGCTGTGGTTGGAAAACTACGTGTCGAAATATCCGCACACCGTGCTTTTGATCTCGCACGACCGCGACCTGCTCAACCGCGCCGTCAACTCGATCGTTCACCTCGACCAGAAGAAGCTGACCTTCTGGCGCGGCGGCTACGACCAGTTCGAGCGTCAATACACCGAACAGAAGGAATTGCAGGAGAAGGGCCGCGTCAAGCAGGAAGCCGCGCGTAAGCACATGGAATCCTTCGTCGAACGGTTCCGCGCCAAGGCCTCCAAGGCGAGACAGGCACAGTCGCGCATCAAGGCACTGGAAAAGATGAAGCCGATCGCGGCCCTGGTGAACGACTCGGTGCGGCCGTTCTCCTTCCCCGAGCCGGTGAAGACGGTGGCCTCGCCGATCGTGGCGCTGAACAACGTCAATGTCGGCTACACCGAGGAGCAGCCGATCCTTAAGAAGATGACGCTGCGCATCGACGCCGACGACCGCATCGCGCTGCTCGGCGCCAACGGCAACGGCAAGTCGACCTTCGCCAAACTGCTGTCCGGCCGGTTGAAGCAGGAGAGCGGCACCATGACGGTGGCGCCCGGGCTGAAGGTGGCGATCTTCGCTCAGCATCAGCTCGACGATCTGCGGCCGGACGAAAACGCCTACGAGCATGTCCGCCGGTTGATGCCGGAGGCGCCGGAATCGAAGGTGCGCGGCCGCGTCGCCCAGTTCGGCCTCACGACCGAGAAAATGAACACCGCCGCCAAGGATCTTTCGGGCGGCGAGAAGGCGCGGCTGCTGATGGGCCTGTCGGCCTTCGAGGGGCCGAACCTGTTCATCCTCGACGAACCGACCAACCATCTCGACATCGACAGCCGCGAATCGCTGATCCATGCGTTGAACGAATTCCCTGGCGCCGTCATCCTGATCTCGCATGATCGCCATCTGCTCGAGGCAACCGCCGACCGGCTGTGGCTGGTCAAGGACGGCGCGGTCAACCCCTATGACGGCGATCTGGAAGACTACAAGACGCTGGTCACCGGCGTGTCCGGCGACCGCCGCGGCAAGCGCGAGGCGGAAAAGGCGTCAAAGGCCGACCGCCGTCGCGATGCGGCGGCACGCCGCGCCGCCTTCGAGCCGCTGGCCAAGGAAATCCGCGCCACCGAAGCGCTGATGGACCGCATCCGCAAGCGCATCGACGGCATCGAGGACGAACTGTCCAATCCGGCGGTGTACGAAAAGGATCCCTCGACAGCGACCCGGCTGGCCAAGGAGCGCTCGCAACTGGCCCAGACGCTGGCCGGCCACGAGGAAAAGTGGCTGTCCATGTCGGCAGAGTATGAAGAAGGCACGGCGGAGTGATTACGCAATCTCCCCACAAGTGGGGAGATTGGCTAATCATCTGGCCCTACACGCGCCCTTTGAAACCCGCTAGTCTTGCCGCATGAACCAGCACGCCAAGCTTCGCATCGGCCATTCGGCCTGTCCGCATGATTGTCCTTCGACCTGCGCGCTCGAGGTCGAACTGCTCGACGGCAATCGGATCGGCCGCGTCCATGGCGCCAAGTCCAATAGCTACACCGCCGGCGTCGTCTGCGCCAAGGTTGCGCGTTATGCCGACCGCGTCCACCATCCCGACCGTTTGCTGAAGCCGCTGATCCGCGCCGGCGCTAAGGGCGACGGCACCTGGAAGGAAGCGAGCTGGGAGGCCGCGCTCGACCTCGTCGCCGAAAAGTTCATTGCGGCCGAGGAGAGGTACGGCTCGGAGACGATCTGGCCCTACTACTATGCCGGCACGATGGGGCTGGTGCAGCGCGACGGCATCGACCGGCTGCGCCACGCGAAAAAGTATTCCGGCTTCTTCGGGTCGATCTGCACCAATCTCGCCTGGACGGGCTGGATGATGGGGGCCGGCGCCTTGCGCGGGCCGGACCCGCGCGAGATGGCGAAATCCGATTGCGTGGTGATCTGGGGCACCAATGCGGTGGTGACCCAAGTCAACGTCATGACCCACGCCATCAAGGCGCGCAAGGAGCGCGGCGCCAAGATCGTCGTCATCGACGTCTACGAAAACGCGACGATGAAGCAGGCCGATCTTGGCCTTGTGCTGAAGCCAGGCACCGATGGCGCGCTGGCCTGCGCGGTCATGCATGTGCTGTTCAAGGAGGGCATGGCCGACCGCGCCTATCTCTCGAAATACACCGACGACCCGAGAGGGCTGGAAGCGCATCTCGAGACGCGCACTCCGGCGTGGGCGGCCGGGATCACGGGCCTGACGGTTGCCGAGATCGAGGCCTTCGCCCGCCTCGTCGGCACGACCAAGAAGACCTATTTCCGCCTCGGCTATGGTTTTGCACGCCAGCGCAATGGCGCCGTCAACATGCATGCCGCCTCGTGCATCGCGGCTGTCACCGGCAGCTGGCAATATGAGGGCGGCGGCGCCTTCCATTCCAATTCCGGCATCTTCAAGCTCAACCAGGATGTGCTCGAAGGCACCAGGATGCGCGATCCCTCGATCCGCTATCTCGACCATTCGCGCATCGGCCCGGTGCTGACCGGTGCCAGCGATGCGCTCTATGGTGGCCCGCCGGTGACGGCGATGCTGATCCAGAACACCAATCCGGTGAATGTCGCGCCGGAGCAGCGGCTGGTGACGCAAGGCTTCCTGCGCGACGACCTGTTCACTTGCGTGCACGAGCAGTTCATGACCGACACGGCCAAGCTTGCCGACATCGTATTGCCGGCCACGATGTTCCTCGAGCACGACGATGTCTACAAG
>NZ_RZRA01000214.1:0-6630 GCF_003998945.1 Mesorhizobium sp. M7A.F.Ca.CA.003.01.2.1
CGGCTCACGCTTCAACTGGCCGACTTCCTCGGCGATCTCGGCCAGCACGCCCATCGCTTTTTCCACCGATTTGCGCGACCCGCCGGCGTCCTGGATGTTGAAATGGCGCTTGCCGGCAGCGACGCCCTTCTGGCCGTAGAGGGTGAGCTGGTTGACCTCGCAGCCGAGGCCGACCATCAGCACGCCGCCGAAATTCGGGTGGCGGGCATAGCCGGCAAGCGTGCGGTGCAGCACCATCATGCCGTCGCCGGTGCCGCTCATGCCGCAGCCCTGGCCGTGCACGATCGGCACGAAGCCGTCGATGCCGGGGTATTTCGGCAACAGCGTGCGGTTGGCGGTATCGGCGATGGAATGGCAGACGGTGGCCGAGCAATTGACGCTGGCGACGATGCCGATGAAGTTGCGCGTGCCGGCGCGGCCATCGGCGCGGCGATAGCCCATGAAGGTGCGGGCGCGGTCGGCCTCCGTCGCGTGCTCGGCCTCGCTCGGCGGCACGACCGGCAAGCGGCCGGATTCGAAAACCAGATTGTGCGAATGCACGTGCTCGCCGGCTGCGATGTCCTGTGTCGCGCGACCGATCGCCTGGGCGTATTTCACCACGGCCTCGCCGGCGGCGATCGGCTTGATCGCCACCTTGTGGCCGGGCTCGATCAGCGCACTGGCGACGGCACCGCCCGGCAGCGCGGTGCCGATCTCGATGCGGCCGTTGGCGACGGCGACATTGTCGGCGGGGGACAGAAGAATGCAGTTGGAGGCGTTCACGGGCGGTTTCCTGGGTGATCCTGGGTTGCGCGGGGCGGATTGACACGCGCCTGTTTAGAGATATTGTCTTTTATCGTGAAAAAACAGTTTTGCGTCAATTGTTTTTTCGTGGGGAGTTCCGCATGTCTCCGGGTTGTTCCGGGAAGCAATTTCGCTTCTCAGAGCCATGCGAACGTCATATTGCGCTTCAAACCGTCCGCTGCAAGCGACGGCGTGCAACGGGTCAGGGATGTCGAAGAGCAACAACGTCTACAAGGATGCCTACAACCGCTGCCTGCGGCTGCTCGACGAAACGCGCAGCCTGCCTTCGGAGCCGGAACTGGGCACCTTGCTTGGCGTCAGCCGGACCACGGTGCGCACCATTCTCGCGCGCATGGAAGAGACCGGGCTGATCGCCTGGAACAAGCGCGCCAAGACGGTGCTGCGCGAACCGCTTCCCGATGATTTCTTCCCCGAGGAAGAGACAGACACGCTGGCCGAGATCATCGAACGGTCGTTCATGCGTCGGCTGCTCGCCGGCGGCGCCGAAGCCGGCATGCAGATCAACGAACTCGAACTGGCGCGCGAGATCGGCGTCGGCACCACCAGCGTGCGCGAGTTCCTGATCCGCTTCTCCCGCTTCGGCCTGATCGAGAAACGTCGCAACAGTCATTGGGTGCTGAAGGGCTTTACGCGCGCTTTCGCGCTGGAGCTGACCGAAATCCGCGAGATGTTCGAACTGCGCTCGGCGGCCGCCTTTGCCGCTTTACCGCAGGACAGCGCAGTCTGGACCGATCTCGACCGCCTGGAAGACGAGCATCGCCAGCTGGCAAACGACATAGCCGCCCGCTTCACCGAGTTCTCCGAACTCGACGAGCGCTTCCACCGGCTGATCCACCGGGCATCGCGCAATCGCTTCATCGTCGATTTCTACGATGTCATCGCCATGATCTTCCACTACCATTACCAGTGGAACAAGGCGCAGGAACGCGAGCGCAACGAAGTCGCGATCGGTGAGCATCTGGTCTACATAGAAGCGCTGAAATCACGCGATCTCGGCAAGGTCGACGCCGCTTGCCGCAAGCATTTGAAGTCGGCGCGCCAGACATTGCTGACCTCGATCCCGGAGAGCCGGTCGCTGCAAAAACACTGAGCCGCATCGCGGCTCGGAGCCCTGTTTCATGCATGTTGTCCCAAAACCGCTATACACTTCTGGGCGACATGCCTTGGGCCTGCCGCGTTGCCGCCGCGGCGATTTGGCGATTTTCCACCCGCCGGCCCCGTGCTAGATATGGTTGGTTGCTGCGAAGAGGCAGGGCTTTGGGCGTATCGAGGAGACGATGGAGCATGCCGGTCGCGCTTGTCGCGGCCTATCTGCTGTTGCTCCAGTCGACGCTTGGTGCATTCGCCTTCGGCGCCGGTCCCAATGCATCGCAACTCGACGCTTTTGGCAACGTCATCTGTACCCATGAAGGCGCAACCCAGCTTCCGGGCGGCAACCAGCCGCCGTCCCATCTGCCGGCATGCTGCGTGCTCGGCTGCAGCATGGTTTCGGCGGCCTTTGCGCCGCCGCCCAATGCCGGTCTGGCGCCGGGCAGCCTTTCCTTTGAAACGGTCGCCTTTGTCTTCCCGGCGGCCATCCATCTCGACTTTGCGCGTGAGCGCTCGCCGTCGAACCCGCGCGCGCCGCCGCTGACGGCCTGAGCCTGTTTGCCCGGCGGAACCTTTCGTGGGCGTACCCATCCAAAGATCTAACTGCTCGCGACCGGCAACGGCGCGACCTTCACTTCATGGAGCAACCATGTCCTATTTTTTCCCTGACGCCGCGCGTCCTGAGCCGGGCAGCATTCTACGCGGCATCGAAGAGCGTGTCGGCATTGCCGTGCTGGCTCTTGCGCTGCTGTTCACAGGCGCCCAGTCCGTCCTCGCGCATGAGTTCAAGGTTGGCGATCTTGAGATCGGCCACC
This sequence comes from Mesorhizobium sp. M7A.F.Ca.CA.003.01.2.1, assembly GCF_003998945.1. Taxonomy (NCBI): domain Bacteria; kingdom Pseudomonadati; phylum Pseudomonadota; class Alphaproteobacteria; order Hyphomicrobiales; family Phyllobacteriaceae; genus Mesorhizobium; species Mesorhizobium sp. M7A.F.Ca.CA.003.01.2.1. Next base: position 2,709 of record NZ_RZRA01000214.1, read on the forward strand.
CCTGGTCGCGCGCCACGCCGGCCGGCGCCAAAGTGGCCGGCGGTTATTTCACCATCACCAACAAGGGCAGTGCGCCGGATCGGCTGGTGTCGATTTCCTCCGATGTCTCCGAAAAGGCCGAGCTGCATGAGATGGGCGTCAAGGACGGCGTCATGACCATGCGGCCGGTTGCCGGCGGCCTGGAAATTCCGGCCGGCGGCAAGGTAGCCCTTGCACCTGGCGGCTATCATTTGATGTTCATGGGCCTGAAGCGGCAACCCAAACAGGGCGAAAAGTTCTCCGCCACCCTGACCTTCGAAAAGGCCGGCGCCGTCAGCGTCGATTTCGCCGTCGAAGGCATGGGCGGCGGCGCCGTGGACGATCACGCCAATTGACCGCGCCAGCTCGACAAATCTTGAAAATCCGAGGGACCATCATGAACAAATATCTTTTGTCGGCCGGCGCACTTCTCGCGCTCGGAACCAGCGCCGCCTTCGCGCATATCACGTTCGAAACCCAGGAGGCGGCGGTCGGCTCGACCTACAAGGCCGTTTTGCGCGTGCCGCATGGCTGCGACGGCAAGGCGACGACCGCCGTGCGCGTGCAGATTCCGGAAGGGGTGATCGCGATCAAGCCGATGCCGAAGCCCGGCTGGACGCTGCAGACCAAGAAGGGCAAGTACGAGAAATCCTACCAGCTCTACGGTCAGGCGGTGACCGATGGGGTCAAGGAGGTCGACTGGAGCGGCGGCAACCTGCCCGATGAATTCTATGACGAGTTCGTTTTCCGCGCGACGCTGACGGCGGATCTCCCCGTCGGCCAAAAACTCTATTTCCCGGTCGTGCAGGAATGCGACGGTGCAGCCGATCGCTGGATCGAGATTCCAGCGGCAGGGCAGGATGAAGACGCACTGGAAAGCCCGGCACCCGGCATCAAGCTGCTGCCGAAGAAATGATCTCCCAGGCGGCGCGCTCTTTCGAGTGCGCCGCTCTTTTTTCGTGGCGGTGACATGAGCACGACCTCCCTCCTGCAAACGGCTTGCATGACCGGCAAACGCACCGGCCGGCTTGCCGTCGGCCTGTTGGCTGTGATCGTGTTTCTTGCCAGCCTTGCCGTGTCAGATCAGGCCTTTGCCCATGCCGCGCTGATCAAGACCGACCCGGCCGACGGCGCGGTGCTGGCACAGGGACCGGCGCAGTTCTCGCTGACCTTCAGCGAGCCGGTCTCGCCTCTGGTGCTGACGCTGGTGAAGCCCGACGGCAAGCCGGTTCCACTGACCGCCTTTCGTCTCAGCGACCAGACCGTCGAGATCGACAATCCGCAGCCGCTCAAGTCGGGCACGCATGTCTTGAGCTGGCGCGTCATCTCCGCAGACGGTCATCCCGTCGGCGGATCGCTGCTGTTTTCCATCGGAGCGCCCAGCGAACCGCCGGCCGTATCCGAAACCGTCGACTGGCCGTTGCGGTCGGCTATCTGGGCGGGCAAAATCTTTCTCTACGTCGGCCTCTTCCTCGGCGTTGGCGGCGCCTTCGCGCTTGCCTGGTTGGCCGGAAGTGCCCGTGCCGGGCAACGCTTCGTTGCAGCTGCAATCCTGAGCGGGCTGGTCGCGTCGTCCCTGTCGCTCGGATTGCAGGGGCTTGATGCACTCGGGGCGCCGCTCTCCCATCTGGCACAATCGGTCATCTGGCGGACCGGGCTCGGCACCAGCTTCGGCTGGACGGTGCTGGTCGCGCTGATCGCGCTGGGGCTTGGCCTGCTGTCGCTGGCCGGTCCCCGTGCCACCGCCAAGCCATTGGCGCTGGCCGGCCTGGCCGGGGTGGGGATTGCCCTTGCCGCCAGCGGCCATGCCAGTGCCGCCGAACCGCAATGGCTGACGCGGCCGATGGTGTTCCTGCATGGCGTCTGCATCGCGTCGTGGGTCGGCGCATTGGTCCCACTCGGGCTGGCGCTCAAGGGGCAATCGGCGGAGGCCACGCCATTCCTGCGGCGATTTTCTTGGGCGATCCTGCCCGTGGTGGCCGTGCTTGCCGCTGCCGGCACCGTGCTTGCCGTCATCCAGGTGCAAACGCCCGCGGCATTGGTCGACACCGCCTATGGAAGGCTGCTGCTGATCAAGCTCGGGCTGCTGGTCTTTCTGTTCACGCTCGCTGCCGTCAACCGCTGGAAACTCACGGCATCGGCCGAGGCGGGATCGACGGAAGTTCAACGCAGGCTGGTCCGCTCGATCGGCGTCGAGATGTTGATCGTGTTGGCGATTTTCGGCGTTGCCGCGGGCTGGCGCTTCACACCGCCGCCACGAGCCCTGGCGATCGCGGCAGCGCAACCGGTGTCGGTCCATATCCACGCGCTGCAAGCGATGGCCGATCTCAACATCACTCCAGGCCATGCCGGCCCGGTCGTTGCCTCGATGGTCATCATGAGCGGCGATTTCGGCCCGCTCGACGCCAAGGAGGTAACGCTTGTGCTGTCAAAGCCCGATTCCGGCATCGAGCCCTTGAAGCGCGCGGCAACCAAGCCCGGCGACGGCAGCTGGCGCGTCGACAACCTCGTCATTCCGCTGCCCGGCCGGTGGACGGTGCGCATCGACATACTGGTCTCGGATTTTCAGATGGTGAAGATCGAGGCGCCCGTCGACATCAGGCCGTAGGCGGGACTGCCAGGTACCTCTACACGGGCACGACCGACAATCCGGGCAACACAATTCGGCGAGGCGGTTGACGCAGGCGTCAAGGCCCGTCAATCATCGCCCGCAAAATCGCGGTCTCAACAAACGATCCGAGAGCAGGGAAGAAACGATGGAAAAAGCCGAAATCGGCCTGATCGGCCTTGGCACGATGGGCTCCAACCTGGCGCTCAACATCGCCGAGCACGGGCACCGCATCGCTGTCTTCAACCGCACCAGGGCGCGCACCGATGCCTTTGTCGAGAATGCCGGCGCACTCAGGGACATGGTCGTGCCCTGCTACAGCCTTGAAGAGCTCGCCGCCGCGATCCGGCCGCCGCGCCCGATCATCATCATGGTGCTGGCCGGCAAGCCGGTCGACGAACAGATCGCGGCACTGCGTGGCGTGCTGTCGGCCAACGACATCGTCATCGATGCCGGCAACGCCAATTTCCGCGACACGATGCGGCGCTTCTCCGAGCTTTCCGGTTCGGGTCTCACCTTCATCGGCATGGGCGTGTCCGGCGGCGAGGAGGGGGCACGCCACGGGCCGTCGATCATGGTCGGCGGCACGGAGGACTCATGGAAGCGCGTCGAGAAGGTGCTGACGGCGATCTCCGCCAAATTCAAGGACGAACCCTGCGCGGCATGGCTCGGCACCGACGGCGCCGGACATTTCGTCAAGACCATCCACAACGGCATCGAATATGCCGACATGCAGATGATCGCGGAGATCTACGGCATCCTGCGCGACGGCCTGGGCATGGGCCCGAAAGAGATCGGCACGGTGTTTGCCAACTGGAACAAGGGCCGGCTCAACTCCTACCTGATCGAGATCACCGCCAAGGTGCTGGCCGCCGACGATCCGAAGACCGGCAAACCGGTGGTCGACATCATCCTCGACCGCGCCGGCCAGAAGGGCACCGGCAAATGGTCGGTCATCGAGGCGCAGCAGCTCGGCATCCCGGCCACCGCGATCGAGGCGGCGGTGGCGGCGCGCGTTCTGTCGTCGATCAAGGACGAGCGGCTGGCGGCGGAAAAGGCCTATGGCAACATCGGCGTGACGAAGATTTCCGGTGACAAGGACGCCTTGCTGAAAGATCTGGAACTGGCGCTGTTCGCCGGCAAGATCGCCGCCTACGCCCAAGGTTTTGCGGTGATGAGCGGCGCGTCGAAGGAATTCAACTGGAACCTGCCGATGCCGACCATCGCCAGGATCTGGCGCGCCGGCTGCATCATCCGCTCGCAGATGCTCGACACCATGGCGGAAGCCTTCAGCAA
>NZ_RZRA01000215.1:0-6620 GCF_003998945.1 Mesorhizobium sp. M7A.F.Ca.CA.003.01.2.1
CACCGGCGCGCTGGTGTGGAACTGGGATTCCGGCAATCCGGACCAGACGACGCCGCTGCCGGCCGGCCAGACCTATACCGCCAACTCGCCCAACATGTGGTCGACGCCGAGCGCCGACGAGAAGCTCGGCCTGCTCTACGTGCCGCTCGGCAACCAGACGCCGGATCAGCTCGGCGCCGGGCGCAGTGCCAATGTCGAGAAGTTCTCGTCGTCGATCACCGCGCTCGACCTCAACACCGGACAGGTGCGATGGGTGCGGCAGACCGTGCACCACGATCTCTGGGACATGGACGTACCGGCGCAGCCGAGCCTGATCGACATCACCAAACCCGACGGCACGGTGGTGCCGGCGCTGGTCGGACCGACCAAGCAGGGCGATCTGTATGTGCTCGACCGCCGCACCGGTGAGCCGGTCATCGCGGTCAACGAAGTGCCGGCGCCCGGCGGCGCGATCGAAGGCGACCACACATCGCCGACGCAGCCGGTCTCCGATCTCACCTTCATGCCGAAGCCGCTGACCGGCGCCGACATGTGGGGCCTCACCATGTTCGACCAGTTGGCCTGCCGGATCGAATTCCAGGGCCTGCGCTATGAGGGTCGCTATACGCCGCCTTCCGTCCAGGGCTCGCTGATCTACCCCGGCAATTTCGGCACCTTCAACTGGGGTGGCGTCGCCGTCGACCCGGTCCGGCAGGTGCTGTTCGGCATGCCGACCTATCTGGCGTTCAAGTCGCAGTTGATCCCGCGCGATCAGGTGCCGCCGCCGGACGAAGGGCGGGGCAGCGAACAGGGGCTGAACCGCAACGAGGGCGCGCCCTATGCGGTGGTGATGGGACCGTTCCTGTCGCCGCTCGGCATTCCTTGCCAGGCGCCGCCCTGGGGCTATGTCGCCGGTGCCGATCTCAGGACCGGCAAGATCGCCTACAAGCACCGCAACGGCACCGTCTACGATATGACGCCGCTGCCGCTGCCGCTGAAGGTCGGCGTGCCCGGCATCGGCGGGCCGATGATCACCGCCGGCGGCGTCGCCTTCCTGGGGGCCGCAGTCGACGACTATCTGCGCGCCTACGACCTGACATCGGGCAAGCAGCTGTGGCAGGCGCGGCTGCCGGCCGGCGGGCAATCGACGCCGATGACCTATACGGTCGCCGACGGCCGCCAGTTCGTGGTCATCGTCGCCGGCGGCCACGGTTCGGTCGGCACCAAGCCGGGTGACTATGTGATGGCCTACGCGCTGCCGAAGTAGGGGCGACAGGGTGACGCGATCTTTCAGAGGTCGCGCCGCCCCTCATCTGTGCCGGTGTCCTTTCCCCGCATAGTGACGGGGAAAAGTGCCCGACTGGGCGATGAGGGGCGGGAATCTTCCGATCGGCCCGTTGTCGATCAGCCAATCCCCAAATGACCCTTCAGGCTGGGCACCGAGCCGAGCACCTTGTTGGTCAGGTCGGGGCCGGCGGCGGCTTCGGCCTGCTGGATCAGCGTCGCGCCGGCCTTCTGGATCTGCGCCATGTCGAGCCCGGATGCCTTGAGCGCGGCGATGCCGTTGATCAGCGCGCCGGCCTTCTCGCCGAGAACGCCGCCAAGCGCGCCCTGCAACGACGACAGAAAACCGCCACCGCCGGCCGGAGCGGCGGCCATGACGTCATATTGATGGGCGAGGTCGTCGGCGCCGGGGATTTTGGCGAAGAACGCCGAGGCGCTGGTGCCTTCCGCCTCGTGTTCGAGCACCGAGAAAATGGTGCCGACGACTTTCTCCGTCGTCGCCTGGTCGAGGCCCGCCTTCTGCGAAACGGTGTTGACGATGTCCTGGACGTTCATGGCGTCACCTCAACCCTGGGTTTTCGTGTTGCGGTTCCGCTCAGTGCGGACCCTGATCAACGATAGTCTGCCTGCATTCACAACCATCGAGCGTAGGGCCAAAGCGGCGGCCCCCGCAAGGACGACCGCGCTGGCGAGGATCGGGGAAGGCATGGTCATGGTCTCGCTTCCTTCTGGGTCTGAGGCACGCGGTCAAGATACCGTCGATAGCCACCTTCCTTCACGATTGTGGCAGCGCCAGCAGGATTTATCGCCAATGACTAAAAAGTGATGACACGGCCGCGCATGGGCACCGGCTTTGCTGCCCGGACGCGGCCGGCGGCATACGCCTGAGGCAATCGACGGCAGCGATGAGTGCTCGACTGGATGATGCCGGCTTGGTCCCTATGTAGCTGGGAATTGAAGCCCGAAGCAGAGGAGCCCATCCATGACGAGACCCGACGCCAAGCCCACCATCACCCAGGCGATGATCGACGCCTATGACGAGTACACGCATCTGACGCTCGATCGCCGCCGGTTCATGGAGCAGTTGACCCGGCTTGCCGGATCAGGTGCGGCGGCGGCGGCGATCGCGCCTCTTCTGGCGGCAAATTCGGCGCAAGCAGGAATCGTCGCCGACAACGATCCGCGCGTGAAGGGCGAGGACATCAGCTACCGCGGCGGCAGCGGCGAGATGAAGGGCTATCTGGTCAAGCCGGCGAACCAGACGGGCAAGCTCGGTACCGTCATCGTCGTGCATGAGAACAGGGGGCTCAACCCGCATATCCGCGATGTGGCGCGGCGCGTGGCGCTGGAAGGCTTCGTGGCGCTGGCGCCGGATTTTCTGTCGCCGCTCGGCGGCACGCCGACCGACGAAGACAGGGCGCGCGACATGTTCGGCAAGCTCGATCCGGCGCAGACCATCGCTGACGGTGTTGCGACCGTCGCTTTCCTCAAGAGCGACAAAGACGGCAACGGCAAGGTCGGCGCTATCGGCTTCTGCTGGGGCGGTGGCACGGTCAACATGCTGGCCGTCAACGCGCCCGATCTCAGTGCCGGCGTTGCCTATTACGGCATGCAGCCGAAGGCCGCCGATGTATCCAAGATCAAGGCGGCCTTGCTGCTGCACTATGGCGGACTCGACGAGCGCATCAATGCCGGCATCGACGCCTTCAAGAAGGAACTCGACGCGGCGCATGTCGACTACACGGTCTATGTTTATGAAGGCGCCAACCACGCCTTCAACAACGATACGTCGGCGGCGCGCTACGACAAGAAGGCGGCTGACCTCGCCTGGGGCAGAACGATCGCCTTCCTTCGGGAAAAACTGAAATGACTTCAGCTGTCATGCCGCCGGCGCCCAGGCGGTTTCGAAGGCCGGCGACAGGGTGAAGCCGGCCGGCCGCGCCGAAACGGGGGGCGGGCGGCGCATGCCTTCCTGCAGGTACCGCAACGCCGACGTCAGCCCGTTCATCGTGTAAGGCTTGGCTATGACGCCGATCGCGCCGGCGAAATGATCGGGGATGCGCTTCGGATTGGCGGTCATGAACACCACCGTCGAACTCTTCCTTTCGCCTATGTACTTGGCCACGTCGATGCCGGACGGCCCGTCACTCAGATGGATGTCGACGAAGGCGATATCGGCTTCGGTCGCATCCGCCATGGCCATGGCTTCCGCCGAAGAGGTCGCCCAGCCGACGACGCTGTGGCCGGCGTCCTCGACAAGGCTCTCCAGCTCCATTGCCAGCAGCGCTTCGTCCTCGATGATCAGGACCTTGAGCGGCTCAATCATGACACATTCCCTTTTTCCTGAGGTTCGTTCGGGATCGAGATAACGACCTTCGTGCCGGGGCCGGTGTCGCGCCATTCGATCTCGGCATGCAACTGGCGGGCGAGCGATTTGATCAGCCGCATGCCGAACGAGGCATCGCCGTTGGCGTCGGCCATGCCGACGCCGTCGTCCGACACCTCGATATTCAAGTGGCCGTCGGGCTGGCTCATTTTGATGCCCAGGCGGCCGGCCGACATTCCGTCGGGCTTGGACTTGAAGGCATGCTTGAGAGCATTGGTGACGAGTTCGTTGACCATCAGAGCGACGGGCGTTGCCTTTTCCGCGGAAATGACGATCGGTTCCAGGTCGAGAGCCGGACTGATCTCAGAGCGCCCCGACGCCGTCAGCAGGTCTGTCACCAGATCCTTGGCGAAATCCGCCACATCGAACTTGCTGACGTCCTTCGACTGATAAAGCCGCCGATGCACGGTGCTCAGGGCTTCGATGCGCTCCAGCATGGTGGTCAACGAACGCCTGATCGCTTCGTCCCGTATGGTCCGCCGCTGCATAATGATGAGGGAAGAGATCATCTGCAGGTTGTTTTTCACCCGGTGATCCACCTCATGCAGCAAGGTGGTCTGCGCCTCGAGGGCGGCTTCCAGTTCCGCGGTGCGTTCCTTCACCGCCTTTTCGAAGCGGTCCTTGTCCGCGTTGATGCGACTCTCCGATTGTTTGCGATCCGAGACGTCGAGCTGCGATGCGAAAAAGAACTGCAAATCGCCTTTGTCGTTCGAAACGGGGCTGATGTAGAGCGCGTTCCAGAAGGTCGAGCCGTCCCTGCGGTAGTTCAGGATATCGACGCTGACATCGGTTTCATCCTCGATCGCCGCGCGTATCTGTTCGACAGCGGCCTTGTCGGTCTTCGGTCCCTGCAGGAAGCGGCAGTTCCTGCCCAGAACCTCATGACGCTCATATCCGGTCAGTCGCAGGAAAGCGTCATTGGCGAACACGATAGGATTGTCCTGCTGTCGGGGATCGGTAATGATCATCGACATGCGGGTGGCGCGGATAGCCGCCGCGAACGGATCGCCCTTGCCGTGCTCGACATGCAGATCGTCCGTCATGTGCCATGCGTCGGCAGGCTCCCTGGTCCGTTTCCATTCCATTCTGTCACTCCAAGCCATTTTCGCGGGTGACAACGGATCAGACGCCGATTTGGTTCAATCTTGAGCCTTCCTGTCGCAGTTCGTACCGAGAATCAGGCCTCCGGAGTTAGCCGGCCGATGCCGGCTTGTGGAAGGCGACGCCGGCGACCACCAGCGCAATGCCGAGGCAATCGATAAAACTCGGAATCTGGCGCAGCACGACGACGCCGATCAGCGTCGCGGTGACCGGCAGCAGCGACAGCATCAGCGCGAAGCTCGCGCGTGGCAGCCGCGACATGGCGAGCTGGTCGCAGATGTAAGGAATGACCGACGAGCAGATGCCGACGCCGATGGCGGCGAGCAGCAGCGGCAGTGAGAAAAAGGCCGGCAGCGCATCGGTGAAGCCGATCGGCAGCACGACGATGAAGGCGATCGCCATGGCAGCACCCAGGCCGGCGATGCCGCTGCCGGCGCCTGAAGCGGCGACGCGATGGCCGAGTACGATGTAACCGACAAACAGCGCCCCGTTGAGGATGGCCCAGAACAGCCCGATGGGATCGTCGGACCATCTGACATCGATGAGCAGCAAGGTGCCGGCGACGGCGATGGCAAGGGCGGCGAGATTGCGCGTGCTCCTGAGGCCGATCGCCGCGACGCCGATGATGCCGACGAATTCGATCGCCGCCACCAGCGAGATCGGCAGTCGGTCGAGCGCCAGGTAGAACGAACAGTTCATCACCGCCAGACAGGCGCCGAAGGCCAGCAACAGCAGCCGCGTCGTGCGATCGGCGCGTGCGAAGCTTCGCCATGGACGGGTCAGGGGTGCGAAGATGAGTGCTGCCGTGGCGATGCGCAGCCACGCCATGCCGAGCACGCCGACATGCGGGAAAAGCAGCACGGCGAAGGCCGGCCCGAGATAGTGGAAGACGGCGCTGACGCCGAACCAGACATGCGGCGGCAGTTTTTCCGTCAGCTTGCCCAGGGCGAAGTTGCCCGGGGCAGGGGTCGCCGCGAGAGCTTGCGTTTGACCATCCACCGGATAAGTATCGCAGGCAGATTTGCCTATTTATATAGATGATGATTAGCTCTTTCGGCTATCTTTCTCCCGGAATAAAGGAGTTTTCCATGAAGCGCCTTCGAACTGAAAGCGCCGATCTCGATGCCGCCGACATGAAGATCCTGCGCCTGCTGGAAAAGGACGCGCGCACCAGCACGGCGGAGCTGGCACGCTCGGTGGGCCTGTCGGCACCGAGTGTGGCCGAGCGCATCAAGCGGCTGCAGGAAAGCGGCGTCATCGAGGCCTATTCGGTTAGGATCAACCCGACGGCACTCGGCCTGCCGCTGTCGGCATGGCTGCGCATCCGGCCAGTGCCGGGGCAGTTGGCCGTCGTGGCCGAGATCATCCGCGAACTGCCGGAGATCGTGCAATGCGACCGCGTAACCGGAGAGGATTGTTTCATCGCGCTGGCGCATGTCGGGTCGGTGGTCGACCTCGAGCGGGTGATCGACCGCATCATTCCCTACGCGATGACCAACACGGCGATCATCCAGTCCTCGCCGGTGGTGGCGCGTTCGGCCCTGGCGGCGTTGAGGCGCCAGGCTTGACCTGCGGGGATTGTTCCGTTCGAGGACCTTATGCGTGGCCGCGCTTCATGCGCGCCTGTTTCAGGATGGCGCGCCAGCGGATCATGTCGAACGGGATCGGCTCGTTGTTGTTGGCGATGTGGAAGATCTCATTGTTGACGTTCTTGAGCGAGCGCCAGAAATCGTAGTCGGTGATGCGCGGATCGGCAGCCAACCTGTCCACCTCGACCTTGATGTCGGTTTTCATGCACTTTCCTCGAACCGGCGCCGCGCCGCCCGTGTCGCTACCTCGATGCAGATCGTTTTCGACCGGCCCGCTGAGT
>NZ_RZRA01000216.1:0-6617 GCF_003998945.1 Mesorhizobium sp. M7A.F.Ca.CA.003.01.2.1
GTCAAACGAGCCGCCGGTCGCGCTCAAGCTTGTCGCCAAACGGCGCATGCGGCGACAGCGGGCCGCGTCCAAGAAGGTTACCGCGGCAGCGGCGGGTTGACCGAAATCGGCGGAAGGCCCATGGAACCAGGCGGCCCTCCGCGCGGCCTTACGGATTAGCTACCCGTCGGCGGTGAGAAATGCTCGAAATTCGCCCAGCCCAGGAAGCCGACCGGTCGGCGATCGTGCAACTGTGGCATCAGGGCTGGCATGATGCCCATGCGCATCTGGTTCCAGCCGAAATCCTGGCGTACCGAACGCCGGCGCATTTTGCGCTGTGGCTGGAGCAATCCACCGATGCCTTCCATGTGGCGGCTGCCGATGGATTGCTTGGCTTCGTCTCGATAAACGGGGCGGAGCTGGTCAAACTCTATGTAAGCCCGCAGGCACGGGGAAGCGGAACCGCCCGCGATCTGCTGTCTTATGCCGAGCATCTCTTGTGCGAACAGGGCGTGGCGGAGGCCGAGCTTTTCTGCACGGCGGGAAATGTCCGCGCGCAGAGATTTTATGCCCGCGAAGGATGGCGCTTGAACCGCAGCTTCGAAGACGCACTTTGGCTGCCGGATGATGTCGCCGGCAGGTTCACCGTGGAAACCCACTGCTATCGGAAGCATCTGGGCTTTCGTTAGCATCACTATTCGGAACGAGCTTGGCGAGATTGTCGCGGACGCTGGAGCAGGCGCCCCCTACCGGTCGACCATCGCCATGCCCCGCTCGGTATAGCGCGGGCCGGAGATTTTTCCCGGCGCGAGCGCTTCGTTGAGCGCGGCCATCTCGGCGGCATCGAGTTTGATAGCGGCGCCGGCGACGTTCTCTTCCAGGTATTTTCTGCGCTTGGTGCCGGGGATCGGCACGATGTCGATGCCAAAGCCGTCGCCCTTCGCCAGCAGCCAGGCCAGCGCGACCTGGCCGGGCTTGACGCCGCGGGCAGCGGCGATGTCGCTCACCTTGGCGGCCGCCTCGACATTGGCGTCGTAGTTTTCGCCCTGGTAGCGCGGGTCGTTGCGGCGATAATCGCCGTCGGGATAGTCTTCCGCACGCTTGACCTGGCCGGTGAGAAACCCTCGGCCGAGCGGCGAGAACGGCACCAGGCCGATGCCGAGTTCGCCAAGCAGCGGGATGATCTCCGGCTCCAGATTGCGCTCCCACAGCGAATACTCACTCTGCAACGCCGACACCGGATGCACGGCATGCGCCCGGCGGATGTTGGCTGCACCCGCTTCCGACAGGCCGAAGAAGCGCACCTTGCCTTGCGCGACGAGTTCGCCGACGGCGCCCGCGACATCCTCCATCGGCACCGCCGGGTCGACGCGGTGCTGGTAGAGCAGGTCGATACGGTCGGTTCCGAGGCGGCCGAGCGAGGCTTCCACCGCCTCTCGAATGTGCTCGGGCCGGCTGTCGGTTCCGGTCTGCTTGCCGTTTTCGATGCGGAAGCCAAATTTCGTGGCGATCGTCACCAGGTCGCGCTTGCCCTTCAATGCCCGGCCGAGCAGGGCTTCGTTGTCGTAAGGGCCATAGACTTCGGCGGTGTCGAGGAAGGTGCAGCCGAGGTCGATGGCACGGTGCAGCGTGGCGATGGATTCGGCCTCGTCGGCCGGGCCATAGGACTGGCTCATGCCCATGCAGCCGAGGCCGATAGCCGAGACCTGCAGCCCCTGGCTGCCGAGCTTGCGTGTTTTCAGGGTCATGGCAGGCGTTCTCCGGAGGGGGCGCAGCGATTATAGCGTCAGCAGGTTCAATCGATACGCCTATTAGATCACGATGTGGCTATTCGATCAGGATGTGGGCTTCGCGCGCTGCTTCGACGAGCGCCGCCCTGGCGACGTCGGGGGCAACATCGCCGCTCGTCGCCCGCTGGCAGGCGCGCAGTGCGGACCGATGCTTCGGGCTGCCTGCGTCACGCCAATGTGTGGTGAGCAAATCAATGGCCTGCTGTGTGTTGGACAGATGATGGATGGAACCGGTGACGCCGACCGAAACCGCCACAGGTTTGGAGAACCATGCCGTTTGCATTGGAACCACCTCAATTGGGCTGAAGCAATAAACGCTTATGGCCGCTCAAGGTTTCGTCGCTACCAATCAATCTGGCGTGATAGATTGCCGATACCCCCAGCGGCATTGGGCCCCACATTGTCCGCGGGGCTCACATGTTCGAGGCGACATCGCGGGTGGGCGGTGTTTTGGGTTTGTGGGCGGCGCGTTGCCGCGTCGCCTGGTGGGCAGGGCGGGGTTTGACCGTGTTCACGGTCGTGGGCGCCTGCGCCTTGCGGCGCTTGAGCCAGTTGGCTGACAGTTCGGCAAGGAGACTGCGCAAGTCTTTCACGACGTCCTCCTCTTGTAGGGCGACAAGGTAATTGCCGTCGCCCCAACTTGTTCCACCGCAAACTCCTTCCGCCAAAAATAAAAGTTCTTGCCGGCGAAAGCGGTCGGGCATCACCTGCCGATATAGGCGGCCAGTTCGTCCGGCGTCCCGTTCGGGAAGGCCTGTTTCAGAAAATCCAGGAACGCCGACACGCGCGGGCTGAGCAGCCGCCGGGAGGGGTAGAGCGTCCAAAGAGCGATCTCAGGGGCGTCGATGTCCCCCCAATTCACCAACGTGCCGTCACCCAAATCGTGGGCCACCAACGAAATGGGAAGACGTGCCGCACCGACCCCCGCCCGCACCGCATCGCGCACCATAATGAGCGTTCCCAAAGCGAGGACCGGCTCGATTTTGATCGTCGACCGGCCACCCTCGGTCTTCACGTGCCATGTTTGCCGTTCGCCTTTCCCGCGCGCAACGGCAGGGGCCGGTCCACCGGTGCGAGGAAGGTGAGGGCTCGCCACGACGACCAGCCGGTCGCGGAGAAACGCCCGTCCGACCAAGCTTTCGTCGGGATCCGGGTTGACCCGGATCACCAGGTCGTAGCCTTCCTCGATCATGTCCACAGCCCGGTCCTCCGTCGTGACCTCCAGCCTCACCTCCGGAAATTTGAGGGCAAATCCCGCGGCGATCCTCCCCATCGCGGTCTGAGAAAAAAGCAGGGGCGCGCTGATCCGCAGTCTCCCCTTGGGTCTTTGACCGCCCGAGGCGATCGCCGCGGCCGTCTCGTCCAGTTCGGCAAGCAACGCCCCCGTCCGCTCGAAAAGCGCCCGTCCTTCCTCGGTCAGCTTCAGGTTACGCGCACCCCGTTCAAACAGGCGCAGGTCAAGGCTGCTCTCCAAGTCTCCAACGCGCCGCGACAGGGTTGCCTTGGGCCGGCCGGTGGCCCGTGCCGCCTTGCCGAAACCGCCATGGCGGGCAACGAGGTTGAAATCGGTGAGGGCCAGAATATCCATAGGTGTTCCACCAGTGAGACGGTGCGTCTAAAATTTCGGTCTGTTTGAGTGTTTGTGAGCCACACATATTGGGCCTGTCAAGCAACCCAACAGGAGAAATTCCATGACCATCCTCGTTACCGGCGCCACAGGCAATGTTGGCCGCCAAGTCGTCGAGCACCTCGTCAAGCGCGGCGCCGACGTCCGTGCTCTCGTCCGCGATCCGTCGAAAGCCAGCTTCCCGGCGGGCGTATCGGTCGCGCAAGGCGACTTTCTCGATGTCGATTCACTGCGCAAAGCCATGTCCGGCGTTTCCACCCTGTTCCTCTTGAACGCCGTGGTGCCGGACGAATTCACCCAGGCTTTGGTCGCGCTGAACGTCGCCCGATCGGCGGGCATCGAGCGGATCGTCTATCTCTCGGTGATCCATGCCGACGTGTATGTGAACGTGCCGCATTTCGCCGGCAAGTTCGGCGTCGAGCGAATGATCGAGCAGATGGGCTTCCAGGCTACGATCCTGCGCCCGGCCTATTTCATCCAGAACGACCTGATGATCGAAGACGTCATCACCGGCTATGGCACCTACACAATGCCGATCGGCGCCAAAGGTCTCGCCATGGTCGACGTGCGTGATATCGCCGAGATCGCCGCTCTCGAGCTGCTGCGCCGCGAACGGTCCGCGGAGCCGCTTGCGCTCGAGCGGATCAACCTCGTCGGTCCGCAGACACTGACCGGGACGGATATCGCGGCCATCTGGTCCGACGTGCTCGCCCGGCCGATCAGCTACGGCGGCGACAACACCGAAGGTTTCGAGCAGAATCTCAAGCAGTTCCTGCCTGCCTGGATGGCCTACGACATGCGCTTGATGGGCGAACGGTTCCTGACCGACGGCATGCTGCCCGAGGCCGGCGACGTGGAGCGCCTGACCGCGCTTCTGGGCCGCCCTCTGCGTCCCTATCGCGACTTCGCCTCACAAATCGCCGGCTCCGCCTGACGGAACGGCTCCGGTCATCATCCGGTTCAGAAACAGCAGGGCGGCCTTTTGAGAAGGCCCCCTGTTCAGCCGGTACCGTCTTACTGCAGGGTGGCCGGACCAGGCCCGTCGCGTTGGGCGATCATCCGCCCGCCATCGTCGCCACCGAGACCATCCACGAACAGGCCAGCCACGCCGTCGAAATTGGTGAGCCCGTCGAATTCAATTGCGGCGCCAATCAGCTGGGCTGCCTGGAAGACAATGTATTCGACGTCCTCGAGGGCGATGTTTTCGGCCAGGTTCCTGACCCTTACATGTTCCGCCACCGCCGTGATACTGACGATGCCGGTCTTCCTGAAGGCGATCTGGACCGCTGAACGGACGTCATCGCGCAGTCGCGCCGAGTAATCATACCGCATCGAAACCTCCCAAAGGGAACGGTTTTCTGTTCAGGTTGCACAATGCGGCAGGGGCTTCATCTTGGCAAGTCACGAATTAAATAATATCTAAACAAATCAGCTAGTTAGCATAGTTATGCAAGTATGCGCCTTACGCCGAATACCATCAGGCTCATCATGCGCATGAGAAGCAGTTCACTCATCCCGAGGTCTTGACGCGCTAGGAGCGCTTTCCTAACTATTAGGTAAGCGAGTTGAATACTCATTCGAGGTATCGGGATCCTGAGCGAGGGAGCGCGATGACTGAACTGGAACGCCCGGAACGGTTGCAGATCATGCTGACGTCAGACGAGCTGGCTGCGCTGGAAAACTGGCGCTTCGACAAGCGTATGCCGAGCCGTTCGGCCGCGGTCAGGGAATTGCTGCGGCGCGGTCTTGCCTCAGACGGCTTCCTGACGGCGGAGCAAGGGGCGAAGTCGCAAGACTTCGGTATCCTGCCAACCGCCGGCGGCAACGGCATTTCCGAAAGCGGCAAGGAGTAGCGGTTCACCGCGCGTGAGCCGCTCCAGTCCTTTCAGGCTGCCGGTCGCCGCAACGCGGTGCCGGCCGGCCCAGCGGACCATAACTCTCGATTCAGAGGATGTTGGTCGTCACTTCGACGACGATCGCGGCACCTTCCAGGCTGCCATTGGTGACGTGCACGACACGCGATACCCGCAGATCCTGCGTGGTTCCATCGATCGACAGCGCAACGCTTTCGCCGATCCGCGGAACCGCCTGAAAAACCGCGTCCGTGGCCTCCGGCCGGTTGTCGATCGATATGCGGCAGTTGACGGTCATGAGATGTCTCCTGTGTCGGCCCGGTGGTCAACGCGGGGTCCGCGAAATGGTTTCAGGAGCCGGATGCAACTTAACGGCGCCCAGATCCGTAAAACACTAATTGCTCCATTGTTCATCGTAACGGAGCAACAGGGCTCGCTGGGGGCGTTGGGGCTGCCCCGGCGAGCTTGATCCGCCTTGCCGGGGGCGTGGCGTCACCGGGGTATGGAGACGAGTTTCGGCGCCCGCAATTCCCCGGCCATCCTTGCCGCCTGGAAAATTGTCATCAAAACCAGGATGGGCTCACCCTCGGTCGGGTTGATGGTCAGCACGACGCGGCCAAGCTCGTCGCTCATGCCGCAAGACCAGTCCTTGACGGCTATCACCTTTCTCGCGGCCATATGCCGTTCTCCTGCACGGGAGGTTCTCTGCCGGCTACGCCGTCTGGAGTTGGTCGACAGAACCTTCGCCTGACATTGCAAGCAGCCGAAATGCGGCAAATGCGGCCAATATCATGAAAACCGCCGTGACGTTCAGGGACATCGTCGACGCAAGCACGCCCCCGTCAAAGCAACTCAGTTCCATGCGCTCTACCCCTTCAAGCCACTGACGGCCTGGATGATGATCCTGCTTCGAGTGAAATACAAGCGCGCGCTAATGTGCTGAAGCCGGCTGGCCAGTCTGCGCGCGGCTTCGAACCAGCCAAGCGCTTGGTTGCTGGTTCCCGCTCAAGGGCTCGAACCTCGATTCACGCCTTCAAAGGGCGCTGTCCTACCATTAGACGAAGCGGGAAAATGCACGTTGCGCCCCACCCCTAGCCGGTTCGCGCGCCGGGATCAACGCACTGCGGCGGCAAAGCCGATTGGAAGCGCGGTGTCAGTCCGGAAAGTTGGTGACAGGTTCCTCGCAGCGGTAGACCGGGCAGCTGCCGTCACGGGTCGGGACATAGGCCGACATCGGCACCTCCGGCCAGTCGCATTCGTTGCCGAACTGCCTGACATAGCGATCATAGGTGTTGGGGCCTGTGGTCAGCACCACGGCATGGCGGCTTTGGAGCAGTTGCCGGAGCTGGTCGCAACTCATCGTGCGGG
>NZ_RZRA01000217.1:0-6613 GCF_003998945.1 Mesorhizobium sp. M7A.F.Ca.CA.003.01.2.1
ACATGGCGGGCTGTTGCTTCGATTGGAGGTGACGCTCATGCGGGAATTGCCGAAAGACATCGACGCCGATGTGGTCATCGAAATCAGCAAGCTGCTGGACGACAGCCCGCTTTTCGTCCCGGTGCGGGTTCATGAACTTGCGGCCAGGGTGAGGCAGAGGGTGAAGACCGGCCTGCCAGACCTTTCGATTGAAGAACTGATCGTGGAGATGGCCTCCGTACGTCAGCTGGCCATGGCCTTTGATCTGCCTGGATCGGAGAATGTCGTGCAAATCCCGGTGCGGTATCGCCGCTAGCACTGCGACATCAAACGCTCCATCCGGAGGTCAGAACAAGCGACGCCTCAAACATCTGCGCACCGATCTCATCGCGTACCTTGACGGTTATCTTGACGAAATCGCAGTCGGGCATTTCGTCTTGGGCGACATCCTGCAAAATACGAATTGCTTCCGCTCTGGCTTGTTCCCGGGATTCGAACAGCTGCCCGTCATCGTCGGGTACCGTGCCGTCACCGTTTTGAAGATCAAAATAGTACCGTTTCATTTTTCCTGCCGCGCTGGAACATCTGGCGTTTCAATGATTCCGCTTCATGGTGGTTCCTGCCCGCTGGCCGTGCTGGTGACGACGTGGTCGTTCAACGCACCGCAGGGCGAAGCGCCGATATGAAAAGCACCAGCAACGCCAAGGCGTTGAGGCCTGCGGCGATGGCATGCGAATACTCCCATTGGCGCCGCAGCAGCTCCCAGTTTTCAGGGAGGACAGTCCAGTTCCGGGTCGCCTGATTGATTGGATAGGTCAGCGTCCAGAAGGCAAACTGCGTGGCGCCGATGCTTAGAAAGGCGACAACAACCAAGCCGAAAGATGCGCTCGCTCGATAGAGCAGGATCGCCAGGGCGGCCGTGGAGAGCAATGCTCCCAGCACCACGATGCCGAACAGGCTCCATCCATCATAGGCGCGCTGCGCAGCCAGATAGTTTGGCCCGTCGAGCTTCATCTTGTTGAACATAGCGAAGAAATGCGCGGCGGCCGGAGCGAAAGCCAGGGCAACGAAAATGAAGCTGACCACTCTCAGACTATAGATTGCCATGTCGGTCTCCTCTCCGGAGACAGCTAGGGCAATCGCCAAGGTTGAAAAGGTCGCTTTAACGGCGGCTTCCGCCCGCGATCGTATGATCTCAAGCGGGGTCGTTTTTTAGCACTCACGCATCTATCTCGGAACATTTTTTTTGGGTGCTGGTTCTACCCAGTGAAGGGACGAACCTTACCCAGGGAGATTTCCCATGAAACGTGTTCTCATTACCAGCATGCTGGCCATCGGGCTCGGCTGTGGAACGGCGGCGGCTCAGACACAACAGACCGAAAGCCAATCTGGCGCAGACGCCAACTGCGCTTCCGGGCAGGCTGACTGCCAGAACGGCTCCAAGATGGGCGAGCAGGCCCAGGGCAAAGCCAAGCTGAAGACCGACGAGCAGGCTCAGGGCAAGGCCGGCACCACCACCGACCAGCAGGCCCAGGGCAAGACCAAGATGCAGACCGACGAGCAGGCTCAGGGCAAGACCGGCACCACCACCGACCAGCAGGCCCAGGGCAAGGCCTCGACACAGGATACGACGTCGACCGGTTCCATCAACAACGTGACGGTGGAGCAGAAAACCCAAGTCACTCAGATTATCCGGGAGACGAAGGTCGAGCCTGTGTCCAATGTCAATTTTGACATCAGCGTCGGCGTCGAAGTTCCGCGGCACAAGGTCAGGCTGCATCGGCTGCCGGCTCGTATCGTCAAGATCGTTCCCGCTTACGAAAGCTACGAGTATTTCGTGCTTGCGGACGGTCGGATCGTCATCGTTGATCCGGATACGTTCAAGATCGTGCTGATTTTGACCTGATATGTCCGACGAGTGGTCCGCCCTCCAGAGGGCGGACCGTCATTGCCGGACTGCTATGGATTCAAAGCAACTCCGAAGAGAACCGCAAGCGGCAGGTGATACAATCTGCCACCGCATGGCGGACTCGGCTAGAGACGCCCGAGCACGACCAGGATTATGACTATAAGCAGCAGAAGACCGAGGCCGCCGCCCCCGTAATAGCCGGTGCCGTAGAATGGCCCGCCGCCAAGTCCACTAAAGCCGCCAAGCAATGCGATAATCAGAATGATGATAAGAATTGTGCCGAGACCCATGACTTGCTCTCCTGTTTGCGGCTTCGCGCCGTGTAGACGGAGCGGCGGTCGCCGGCTGATGAGAATATGAACTCGCTACAAGCCTTCCTGTTCCCGATTGAGACCTCATCGACGCTGCAATGTCTGGCCGCTCAAAGTTGTTTAGGCGAACAAAGGTCATCCCGAGACGCCCGAATAGCCCTGGTCTTTCAGCAATCCAGCGAGATGGGCGGCGTTTGAGGCTGCCATTTCGATCGCACCCGAGACTTTTTCCGGAGTTGCCGGCAGGTCGACATAGTTGACGTCCTCCATCGCCTCGCCAACCCAGTAGACCCCGCCATTGGCCGGGATGGTGAAGCCGACATCGTTCAATGCCTGAAAGCATTCCGCGTGGCAGTGATGCGCACCGTCCTCATTACCGACGATGGCCACCAGGGCCACCTTTCCTGCTGCCGGCATTCGCCCTCTGTCATCCGTCTCCTCGAGAAAGGCATCCATCCGCTCCAGGACGCGCTTGGCCACACTCGAGGGCTGGCCAAGCCAGATCGGAAGCCCGAGCACGAAGATGTCGGCCGCCAGTATCTTCTTTCTGAGTTTCGGCCAATCGTCGCCCTCGCCCATGTCGGAGAGCACGCCGGGCTTGATATCGTGGCTGAGCGCACGCACGATCTCGCCCTTCACATCGTATTGCATCAACGCCGCCAGGACATCGGCGAGCAACCGATCGGTGGAGGATTTTTCCCTGTCGTTCGAAGCTTTGAGCGAGCAATTGAGTGCGAAGGCCGTAAGCGGCATGTGAATCTCCCTGCATTGTCCTAATTGCAAACCGCCGCGACGACTTCGCGACTGCCCATTCGCCCGTTGCGGGATCGCCCGGCATTCTAACGCCAGGGTTAAATGCTTGTTCCGCAGGCGGACCAACAGGGCCGGTGGATGGCCCCCTCCTCCCACTTGGTGACGGTCGAGCCGGCTCAGAAAGCGGGCTGGTCCTTGAGCACAGACGTTGGAGAACGGACAGCGGCGAGCGACGCAGATTGAACTGGTGGGGCAACCTATTCGTTCGCTCTTCGTTTTCTTCTGAGTTCCCGAAAATGGATAGACGATGCTCGTCCAGACCCTCGAAGCAGGCGATATGCAGCTGGCGGTATCCACGGCCGGCGATCCGCGCCGACCGGCCTTGATCCTTCTGCACGGCTGGCCCCATTCCCGGAAAATCTATGATGGTGTGCTCGATGAACTCGGCACGCGATACTTTACGCTGGCTTTCGATCTTCCGGAGATCGGTGAATCGCGTGGCACTCCGCCGTCGGCGGAAAAGAAGGTTCTTGCCGATATTGTGATTTCAGCCGCCGAGGCGCTTGGGGCCAAATCCATCGTCGTTGCAGGCTTCGATGTGGGCGGCATGATTGCCTTCGCTGCTGCTCGCCATCATGGCGGTCGCATCGTCGGCGCGGTGCCGATGAATACGGTTATCCCCGGCCTTCATCCATGGACGAAGGTAGTCGCAAACCCGGGCATCTGGCACTTTGCGTTTCATGCGGTGCCTGAGTTACCGGAGTTGCTGGTGACGGGCCATCAACGCGCCTACTTCGATTTTTTCTTCGATCTGCTCGCCGGCCGTCCCGAAGCATTGACCAATGAAATGCGGGAGACGTTGACGCAGGCCTATGCGAGGCCGGAGGCACTTAAGGCCGGCTTTGATTGGTATCGCGCGTTCAAGCAGGATGCCGAGGCCAATGCCCCGGCGCGCATCGAAGTTCCGATCCTTTATATCCGCGGCGACGCGGATTTTGGATCGATTGACGATTACCTCGAAGGTCTGAGGATGTCTGGCGCAAAGAACCTGCAAGGTCACATGATCGCCAACTGCGGCGAATTCCTGCCGATCGAGGCACCGGCAGAATTCGTCAAGGCGCTGGTGGAATTCGCACCGAGATAGTGAAGCGATCAGCGTTATGCAGGTGCCTACTGGCTCGTGGAAGTTACGCGCCAGACCGTGTTCCCGACATCGTCGGCGATCAGCAGCGCGCCGGATTTGTCGACGGCAACGCCGACGGGCCGCCCGTGCGCCTTGTTGTCCTTGCCGAGGAAACCGGTGACGACGTCCTGCGGCTTGCCATCTGGATGACCGTCTTTAAACGGCACGAAAACGACCTTGTAGCCGTTGAAGCTCTTGCGGTTCCAGCTACCATGCTCGCCAACAAAGGCGCCGTTGCGATAGAGCTCCGGCAGGTTGGTTCCAGTGTAGAACGTCAAGCCCAGAGGTGCGACGTGGGAACTCAAGGCATAGTCGGGAGGGATCGCCTTGGCGACGAGGTCCGGCCGCTGCGGCATCACGCGCGGGTCGACATGCTGACCATAGTAGCTGTACGGCCAACCATAGAACGCGCCGTCCTTGACCGAGGTCATGTAGTCGGGAACCAGGTTAGGACCGAGCTCGTCGCGCTCGTTGATCACAGCCCACAGCGCGCCGCTCTGCGGCTCCCAACTCAGCCCGTTGGGATTGCGCAGGCCGCTCGCGAAAATACGATAGCGGCCAGTGGCCCTGTCGACTTCCCAGATGGCGGCCCGGTCCTTTTCCGCCTGGATGCCGTTCTCGGTGATGTTGCTGTTGGATCCGATGCCGACATACAGCCGAGACCCGTCGGGGCTGGCCACGAGAGACTTTGTCCAGTGGTGATCGATAGGTCCGCCGGGCAATGGCGTCAGCACGGCGCCCGGCGCGGTGATCTTGGTGTCGCCCGACGTGTAGGGATAACGCACGATGGCGTCGGTGTTGGCGACGTAGAGATCGTTGCCGACCAGGGCCACGCCAAAGGGCGAATTGAGATGATCGAGGAAGACCTCCTGGACATCGGGCAGACCATCGCCGTTCGTATCCCGCAGCAGGGTGATACGGTTGCTTCCTTCGGTGCCGCCGCCCGAGGTCGCCATCGACTCGATCCAGCCCATGATCAGGTCTTTCGGCCGCTTGATCGCGGCACCGGGCGGCGCCACGGATTCGACCACCAGAACGTCACCATTCGGCAATGTGTAAAGCGAGCGCGGATGCCTCAAGCCCTTGGCAAAGGCCTGGATTTGCAAACCCTTGGCGACGGTCGGCTTCTCGTCTTGTTTCCAACCGACGACCGACGCGACATGCATGGGCGGCACCAGATACTGAATAGGTTCAGGCAGCGTCGGGTTTGCTCCGACCTGATCGGTGGGATCCGGTTCGTTATCGCTGCATGCGGGCAGCGCCAAAATCGATCCGAACAGCAGACCGAGGCTCGCGATACGCCGGATATGTCTGGCGGAGACATTCATTCGACCACCTCCACTTGAGTGTGGCCGGAGCTCCATCCCAGCAGTCCCAGCAAGAGGATAACGATCACGGCGACGGCGGACAGGATGAGCCCCGTCGGCACGACCGAGGTCCAGGCATCACGGCTGTGCACCAGTGCGTTGAAGAGCGATATGACGAGCACGACGAGGCTGCCAAGGAGATATGGCCATGCAGGCCCGGCTTGACGGGCAAGTCGGCCGGTAGACAAATCGACAAGTGCTGCAAGGACCGCGAGCACGCCTACAACCAGGCCGGCAAGGAGCAGCCAGGCGGAAAAATCTGCCCACATCATTTCAGCGCTTCGCCAATAGGCAACGTCGGTCAGCAATGTGCCGACGAAACATGCGTTTGCGACCGCCATCGGCGTTTTATGGAACGGACGCCTGGCTGCCACCAACACGGATCGGGCACGGGCCATGGACATTCTCCACCTTTGAAGCTGTACCTGTCCTCCAAACCAACTTGTGGTTGGGAGGTTCCCGGAACCGTTTTGCGTTCAAGAACTCGTGATGGCGCTGGCAATGCGACAGAACGGCTCGGCGCGCGATGCTCATGCGGAGTTGGCGCGCAATGTCCTCAAGGTGATCGAGTAGCGGTGCAGGTCAACCGCCGGAATGCTGTGCTCCCATTCCATGCGCGATGGTCCGGTCATGAGATACGCCGACCTTGGTTCGACGACGATGGTCCGGCGGTCCCATTTGGTGCCATTCTTCCGCCGGAGCCGGAAGCTGCAAGGCGCCAGCAACGAAACACCCGCAACGTCTTCGAAATGAGGCTTGTCTCGATGCCAGCCGATGCAGGCGCCGGGCCGGTATTCGTTGATCAACACTTGCGCGAAGGCGTTGGCGGGCCGGCCTGCCAACGCTGCGATCTTGTCGCGCAGGGACAGCAGGGAGTCAGGGATCGGCGGCGCCTCGACGACCTGGCGTCTGTCGTAGTCGTAACGCAGGCCAAAACCGACGACGCGCCGGTTTGCCAGATGGCCATGGAAATCGAACGCCTCGAACGGCAGGCCTTCCAGATGCCGGGCGAGTTCCGTTTCTTCTTGCGCCGTGATCAACTCGGGCTGATAGAAGAAACCTTCCGGTAGGTCGTCGGCAGCACCAAAGAGATCGTGCTGAAGCCCGGATG
>NZ_RZRA01000218.1:0-6611 GCF_003998945.1 Mesorhizobium sp. M7A.F.Ca.CA.003.01.2.1
ACAGGAAGCTGCTCGATTTCCTGAAAGCGCATCCGGCCATGAAGGAGACAGACGCGGTCAAGAACGAGCGCTTCGTCGCCCTCCGCTACGCCGAGCTGACGCCTGGACCCGCCAACATCGAAGCGATCGACAAGATCGCCAAGGCCATGCACCCGGAAGCATTTTGAGCTTGCGCCATCCGGCATTTGCGTTGGCCATGCTGGCGGGAGCGGCGGCGATCGCCGCTCTCGCTCTGCTGTCGATCGCCTATGGCTCGACGCTGATCCCGCTGGCCGACGTTGTAGCAGCGCTTGGCCGCGCAATCGGCTTAGGCGGGCACGACGTGTCCGGGCCGGTCGGCAAGATCGTCGTCGATCTGCGGCTGCCGCGCACGATCCTGGCCATCTGCGTCGGCGCGGGCCTCGGCGTCGTCGGCGCGCTGCTGCAGACAGTGACCCGCAACGATCTCGCCGATCCGTTCCTGTTCGGCCTGTCGTCGGGCGCCGCCGCCGGTGCCGTTTCCGTCATCACCGTCTTCGGCGACAGCTTTGGCATCTGGACGTTGCCGGTCGCGGCCTTCACCGGCGGCATATTGGCCGCCGGCGTCGTCCTGCTGCTGGTCGCGCGGGTGAGGGGCCAAGGGCCGGAGCGGCTGATCCTCGCCGGCCTTGCCGTGTCCTTCATGTTCACCGCCTTGACCAACTACCTGGTCTTTGCCGGCGACCAGCGCGCCGCCCACTCCGTGTTGTTCTGGACGATGGGCGGCCTTGGCCTGGCGCGCTGGGACAATATCTGGCTCGGCGCGCTGGGTGCGGGCACCATTCTGGCTTACGCGCTGTGGAACCACCGCCGGCTCGATGCCTTCCTGGCCGGCGAAAACGCCGCCGAAAGCCTTGGCGTGCCAGTGGCGCGCATGCGCCGAATGACGTTTCTCGTCGCCGCCTTCTCGACGGCGATCCTGGTCTCTGTCGCCGGGGTCATCGGCTTCGTCGGGCTGATGATCCCGCATCTGTCGCGGCCGCTGGCAGGCCCCTTGCATCTGCGCCTGGTTGCCAGCTGCGCCGTCTTCGGCGCGGTGCTTTTGCTGGCCAGCGATCTTCTGGCCCGAACGCTGCTGCCGCCGCAGGAACTGCCGATCGGCATCATCACCAGCTCGGTCGGTGCGTTCTTCGTCGTCACCATGCTGATCCGCAACCGGCTTTGAGCGCCTTTGGCAACCGGTCGCCGGATCACACAGTCCAGAAATAGCGCACGATGTGGAAGAACACCGGGGCGGCGAAGACCAGGCTGTCGGTGCGGTCCATCATGCCGCCATGGCCTTCGATGAGATGGCCCCAGTCCTTGACGCCCTGGTCGCGCTTGATGGCCGAGGCGACCAGCCCGCCTAGGAATCCCATCGAGCAGGCGACGAAGGCCACGCCTGCCGCCTGCAGCGCCGAGAAGGGCGTCACGAACGACAACAGCGCGCCGAGCAGGCTCGCCGACACCAATCCGCCGATCAGCCCTTCCCAGGTTTTCGACGGCGAGACGTTCGGCGAAAACCGGTGTTTACCAAACAGCTTGCCGAAGATGTACTGCAGCACGTCGCTGCCTTGCACGACGATGATCAGGAAGGCGATCAGCAGCAAGGTGCGGCCTTCGAAGCCTGGCACGTCGAGTGTCAGCAGGGCGGGGACGTGGCTGACGCAATAGACCGAGATCATCACCGCCCATTGCTGCGCGGCGATCCGCTCGAGGAAGCGTTCGGTGTCGCCATGCAGCGCCGTGATGGCCGGCATCAAGAGGAAGCAGTAGACCGGAATGAAGATGACGAAGAGCCCGTACCAGGCGGTCCACACCAGCCAGTACTGAAACGGGATGATGATGCCGAACATGCCGAGCAGCACCCAATGGTCGCTGCGGCGCGTATGCGTCAGCGTCACGAATTCGCGCAGCGCGGCGAAGGAAATCAGCGCAAACAGGATGGTCATCCCGTAACGGCCGAAGAAGAAGGCGACCGTCATCAGCGCCACCATCACCCACCAGGCGTTGATGCGCTGCGTGAGATTGACAAGCGTCGAGCTCAGCGGCTTCGGCGCTCGCGCCGAAAGGATGGTGGCGACGATGCTGGCGGTGGTCAAAACCGCCAGCAGGCCGATGATCAGGATGGAGATCTCGTGGCGCATCAATCGTCTCGCTCGGGACGCGGGTTGAGCGCCAGAAGCGCGGCGTGGGCGCGCTCGAGAAAGGCGCGGCGTTCTTCGCCCGGGCCAACCGCGACAGGCGCGCCGAAAACGACGCGGCACAGCAGCGGCACCGGCAGGAACTGGCCCTTGGGCAGCACGCGCGACATGTTCTCGATCCAGCACGGGATCAGCTCGACCTCAGGCCGCGCCGTCGACAGATTGTAGAGCCCGGAGCGGAACGCCAGCAGCGGCTCTTCGGTCATGTTGCGTGTGCCTTCGGGAAACAGGATAAGCGAGTGCCCTTGGTCGAGAACCGACAGCATGATCTCGATGGGGTTTTCCTCAGGTCTCGTCCATTGCCGGTTGATGAGCACGGACGACAAGATGTCCTGCGCGATAAAGCGGCGCAGCCGCGACTTCCCCCAATATTCGCCTGCGGCAACAGCATGGGTGATCGCGCGCTCCCTTTCGCTGAGACAGGCCGACAAAAGGATGAAGTCGCCATGGCTGGTGTGATTGGCGAAATAGATGCGCTGCCGCTCGGAGGGCAGGCTGCCGTTCCAGATCGGCCGCACCCCGGTCACCATCCGGGCCAGAGCCGACAGGCCGACGGAGGTTACCGTCTGCAGCAAGGTGAAGGTCTTGAGCGAAAGCTTGTTCATCGCGGCGCCCAAAACCCTGCCGCCAGAAGCGCTGCGGCAAACAGAGCCAGGGCAGCGCGTTGCTTGAACAGCAAGCGGCTTGTGCCGGCCATGCGGTCATCGAGCAAGCGTGTCGCGAACGGAGCCGGTTTCAGGCGCATGCGCGCCAACATGTCATCCACCGCGGCACCGCCGGAAGCTTCGTCGTCATGGCTCGCCATCAGTCGGAACAGCAGCGCGTCGAATGCCAGCAATGCCGACAGCGCCAGCACAGCAACCGCGCTCGCGGCGGCGATCGACAAAGCGATGGCCGCGGGCAAGGTCTCGAAGGCACCGCGCGCCGACGCGGCTAGAGGCGCAAGGACATTTGCGGTCAGCACGATTGCGGCCGGCCACGCGGCCTGTCGCATCAGCATGCCGGCGAAGCGGTCGGTGCGGTCCTGATAGGTATTGCCTGTCATGACGCCGCCCGCCCAGTGGCCTCTGCAAGGTGGACCGGCCGGCCGGCGGCCGCGAGCATCTCGCGGGCGAGCGTCGGCGTCCCGGCCCTGCCGGTCGCCACCAGCCATTCGGCGACGACGCCGGCGCTGCGCTGGAAGCCGAGCGCGCAGCACACCAGGACGGTGCCGTCGCGGCGTGCATTCTCCAGCGCGCCGGCTGCCTGTTGCCGTATCGCCAGTGGCGGCGGCAACAGGTCGATCATCGGAAAGCTGATCCAGCGGCAATCGGTTGTCGCCGGCTTTTCGAGTTCGGCGGCGAGGTCGATGACCGTGCCGAAGCTGTTGGCCTCGCTTGCCGTGGGAAAGCGCCCGAGAAAGACACCTTCGGCAATCGCCACCTGGGGGGCAAGATTGCGCGTCCAGGCCCATATGTTTGCCCTGGCGCCGAGGCGATAAGGCAAGAGCAGGACACGGCTTGCAAGCGTCATGCTGCCATCGGCGGATTTCTGGAACACTTTTTCGCCTGCCCCTGCATAGGCGAGGGTGACGATGGCCAGCGCCAGCGCCGGCCAAAGCAGGAAGAGCGCGACGGCGCAAACGTAGGCACCGAGCGCGGCACCGGCCAGCGCGAGGACGGCGCCCATAGCGTAGAACCGCGCCAGCCGCCGCGCTTTCGCATCGTTGGTCAGCCGGAAGCCTGCAAACGGCAATGCGCCGCTGCGCGGAAACAGCCACAGCGCAAAGAACCCGAGCAGCGCGCCGGTCGGGATGTCGATGAAGTGATGCTGCCAGGTCGTCAGCACCGAGGCGCCGATCAGAAAGCACCAGCCGTGCCAGAGCGGCAGGAGCAACCCGCCGAGCCGGTGGCGCCAATGATCCCAGATGATCGCCAAAAGGGCGATGTGCAGCGAGGGGGCCTGGTTGAACGGCTTGTCGAAACCGCCGAGCACGGCAAACAGGAAGCCGGGCAGGCCGGTCGTCGCCGGCCGCACGAATGTAGCGGTCAGCGGGAACAGGATGAAGCAGATAACGGCGACGATTTGCGCGGTGAGATAGCGTCCGGCCAGACGGTCGACCCCTTGCCTGTCGTTGTTGAGCAGCAGCGACAGGCCGTAGAACAGGTTGATCGACCAATAGGGCACGATGGTCCAGGCGACGAACGGGATGCCGTGCTCCCACGAGAACACGATACTGCCGACATCGTCGCGCCGCGACGCCAGCCAGTTGGCGAAGCCGTAGCTGAGATAGAAGAACGGCGCCAGGAAGGCCAGCCACAGGGCTGCCCTGACGACCACCCGGCTATAGGGTTCGGCACGCGCCACGGATGCAGGCGATGACACCATGCTGCTCAGCGGCGCCGCGCGAGCGAGACGGTGAAGATGCCCCATTGGTCGATGCGCTGGTCGAGCTTTTCGAAACCGGCGGCTTCGACGAACTGGTCCATTTCGCCTTGCGTGCGCCGGCGCATCACCCAGGCCTCGCCGCCGCGATGCGAGGTCAGGCTGCGGGCGATCATCTCGAGCTGCGGGTGCCAAGGCTGGTTGGTGTAGAGCAACAGGCTGCCCGGCTGCATGGCGCTGGCCAATCCACCGAGCGACCGGGCGATCATCGCATTGTCCGAGAATAGCTCGTAGAGGCCGGAAACGATGGCGAGGTCCGGCGCCGGATCGGCGTTGGCGAGCACGTCGGCATCGAAAGCGTCGGCGCGCTGGAACGTGACGTCAGCCGGCAATTGCCGCTCCGTGATCAGCTTGCGGCCAAGCTGCACGTTGAGGTCGGAATAATCCTGCAGACGCACGCTCGCCGGCTGGTCGGGGCTCTTCACGATGGCATCGAGAACATAGCGGCCGTGGCCGGCGGCGATGTCGAGAATATGCACTGGCCGGCCAGTGGTCTTGAGCGTTGCCAGGCAAGAGCCGATCAGTTCTTCGAGATGCAGCTTGCGCTGGCGGATGCCGCGCCAGCCGATAGCTTCCAGGAAGACACGGTCGACGACGCGGCCAAGGGGCGTAAGTCCGCGCGCGTCGTTTTCGTAGACATAATCCAGCGTCGAGCCGGAATCGAAGCCGGTGGCAATGCCGGTCTTCATGCCTTGGGAGACCCAGGCGCCCATGCGGATGGAGGCGCGGCTGAATGCCCAATAGAGGCCCTTTGGCGACATCAACGCGAGCGGTGAAGCAAGCCGGTCGGCCTCGTCGCGTGTGTAGCCGGCAATGTCCGCCTGCTTCAGGTCGACCGGCGCATCCGGTGCCGCGAACTGCCTGGCCAGGAACGGCCGGATCAGGTCGAGGGCCTTTGCCCGGTCGCGTTCGCCCAGCGTGTCGTGGAAGAAGCCCGGCAGCACATGACGTTCCTTGATGCGGCTGCCGAGATTGACGAAGAACTCGTGCTGCGGGCCGTGGCGCACGACCCAATCGCTGCCCGAAAGCAGAAGCTGCGTCGGCGCGGTGATGGCGCGGGCGTCCGCAACGATGCGGGCTGCATGCTGATAGAGTTCGACCAGGATGTTGGAAGCGATCGGCCGCGTGATCAGTGGATCGCTCTCGAAAGAGGCGATTCGCACGGGATCATGGGTCAGGAATTTCGCCTTGACGTAGGAATTGACGAAGAAGCGGCCCTTGATCTTCTGCCAGAGCGCTATGCCCTCCTTGGCGAAGGGCACGTAGAGTTTTACCGAGAAGGCCGGTGAGGCCAGCACCATGGCGCGCAGCTTCGGCGCATAGTCATGCACCCAGGCGGCGGCCAGAACGGCGCCGAAGGACTGCGCGATCAGCGCGATATCGCGCGTGGCGAAGCCATCCCTTTCAGCGATCTCGCGCATGAAGCAGTCGATGTCGCGCACCAGCGCCGAGAAGGACGGGGCATAGCCGCGCTCGCCGGACGAACGGCCATTGCCGCGGGCATCCCAGGCATAGAAGGCGTGGTCCGGCATCCGCAATTCATCGACGAGATGGGCCATGCGGCCGCCATGCTCGTGGCCGCGATGGAAGAGCACCATCGCGCCTTTGGCATCGGCCGAAGCCGCCGGCCAGAATCGGTAGAAGATCTCCGTCCCGTCATGGCTGCGGAAGACCCGCTCCTGCGCTTGCCGCGCAAGGCTTTCCGTGGCCGCGGCGGCGACCGGTTCGTGCATCATGGTCTTTCCCTCTGGCGGCCCCACTGGCGGCATGGCGAGCCTCGATGCTCAGCTGGCGCTGCCAATAAGCCCGGCGCGTATCCGGTTTATGGCGGTCAGCAGCGAAAGCGTTGCCATGGCCGGAAACACAAATGGCGCGATCGATGCCGGCCACAGCCCTGGGGCGCACAGCACGGCGACGACGCCAAGCGCCAGCGCCCTGTCGCTCTTGCCGAACGGCCCGGCATAGTTGCGGCCGATCTTGGCGGCG
>NZ_RZRA01000219.1:0-6608 GCF_003998945.1 Mesorhizobium sp. M7A.F.Ca.CA.003.01.2.1
GCGCCCGCCTGGCCGGCGACGATCTCCGGATCGTCGAATGGATGCAGCAGCGCCAGGCCCTCTGTCTCGGCGATCTCGCGCGCCTTGGCGGCGGCGACTTCCTCCCGCGCGCGCTCGCCATGGTCGGTCAGCACGACGCGGGCGCCATAGCCCGCCGTGGCATCACGCTTGGCGGCCGGTGCGTCGATCGGCATGACGATGGTGACGGGAACGCCAAGCGCCTGGCCGGCAGCCGCCAGCCCTTGCGCGAAATTGCCGGAGGAGTAGGCGACGACGCCCTTCTTCGCTTCGTCAACTGAAAGCTGCTTCAGGCGCCAATAGGCGCCGCGCACCTTGAATGAGCCGGCCCATTGCAGCGATTCCGGCTTGATGAAGACGCGGGCGGCGCCGGTCTCGCGGGCTAGTGCCGTCGATTCCAGCAGCGGCGTGATCTGCGTCGCCCTGGAGGTGACGGCATAGGCCTGCTTGAGATGGTCAAGGGAGGGGACGAGAAGGTCTGACATCATTCGCCTCGCGGATACCGTTTGCTCTCTTCGAGATTGTCGAGGTTCATGTGATTGCGCATGTAACGCTCGGACGCCTTTTGCAGGGGTTGGAAATCCCAGGGGTAATAGGCGCCGTTGCGCAGCGCCGGATAGACGACCCAGCGGCGCGCCTGGCTTTCGCGGACAGCGGCGTCGAAGCCGGCCATGTCCCAGCGTGTCTGGACCTTGTCCATGAATGCCGCCACCAGGCCCGCATTGGCCGCGTCGTCGGCCAGATTGTCCCGTTCGAGCGGATCGGCTTCGAGATCGAACAGTTGCGGCGGATCGAGCTCGCAATGGACGAATTTGTATCTGCCGTCGCGGATCGCCACCAAAGGCGCATTGGACCCTTCGGCGGCATACTCCATCAACACCGGCGCGGTGCGCTCGATGCCCTCGGTGAGCGGCAGCAGCGACTGGCCGTCGGTCCACGGCGCGATCGCAGCGATGTCGATGCCGGCGAGATCGCAAAGCGTCGGCGCCACGTCGAGATTGGAGACCGGCGTCTCGATCAGCCCGGCGCGAACGCCCTTGCCGGCAATCATCAGCGGCACCCGCGCCGAACCCTCGAAGAAGCTCATCTTGAACCACAGGCCGCGCTCGCCGAGCATGTCGCCGTGATCCGAGCAGAACAGGATGATTGTGTCGTCCGCCATGCGTGTACGCTCGAGAACGTCCAGGATCTCGCCCAGCTTGTCGTCGACATAGGAGATGTTGGCGAAATAGCCCTGCCGCGAACGACGCACCTGCTCCGGTGTGATCTCGAAAGAGGGATAGTCGCTGGCGTGGTACAGCCGCCGGGAATGCGTATCCTGCTGGTCATACGCGATGAACCCGGTTTCCGGGTCCAGCGCCCGGCAATGCTCATAGAGATCCCAATACTGCTTGCGCGCGACATAGGGATCGTGCGGATGCGACAGCGAGACAGTGAGGCACCAAGGCCGATGGTTCGCATCGTCCTGTTCGCGCGAAAGCTGATAGAGCTTCTGCGTGGCCAGGAACACGACCTCGTCGTCATACTCCATCTGGTTGGTGATCTCGGCGACGCCTGCACCGGTCACCGAGCCCAGATTGTGATACCACCAGTCGATACGCTCGCCGGGCTTGCGGTAATCCGGCGTCCAGCCGAAATCGGCTGGATAAATGTCGGTCGTCAGCCGCTCCTCGAAACCATGCAACTGGTCCGGCCCAACGAAATGCATCTTGCCCGACAGGCAGGTGTAGTAGCCGGCGGCGCGCAAATGATGGGCAAAGGTCGGGATCGATGAGGCGAATTCGGCGGCATTGTCATAGACGCCGGTGCGCGACGGCAATTGCCCGCTCATGAACGAGGCACGGCCCGGCGCGCAGAGCGGCGAGGCCGTGTAGTTGTTGGCAAAGCGCGCCGAACGCGCGGCCAACGCTTTCAGATGCGGTGTATGCAGAAACTCCGCCGGTCCGTCCGGAAACAGGGTTCCGTTGAGCTGGTCGACCATGACGATCAGGAAATTGGTTCGCTTCATTGTCACTGTTTGCGCCGCTCGCCAAGTTTGGTTTCGAGATAGTCCTCGACCAGCGCGATCGCGGTCGCGGCATCGGGCACGCCGTCTTTCAGCGCCCGCCTGATGTAGAGCCCGTCGATCATCGCCGCGGTCGCTTCGGCGGCGCGGTCGGCTTCGGCTCTGGGCAAGATCCCGGTCAGCCCGCTCATCAGGTTCGAGTGCAGCCGCCGCGCGTAGACCTTGAGCAGCCGGCGCAAGGCCGATGATTTCTGCGCCTCGACATAGAAGGCGAGCCAGGCGGCGATGGTTTCCGGCTGGAACTGGATGTCGGAGAAATTGACAGCGACCACCGCCGAGACCCTTTCGCGCGCGCTATTGGCCGAGCCAAGGGCGCGCAACGTATCGGCTGTAAGCTCCGCCAGTATGTGCCGCATCGTCGCCAAGAGCAGCTCGTCCTTGGCACCAAAATAATGATGGGCAAGGGCGGACGACACGCCGGCGCGTCCGGCGATCTCGGACATGGTCACGTCGAGCGAACCGCGCTCGCCGATCGCCGAGATCGTCGCGTCGATCAGCGCCTTGCGGCGCAGCGGTTCCATTCCGATTTTCGGCATCTCGCCATGATCCTTTGAGAGAACAGGATTATTTTTTATTGACGCGTCAATCAACAAAAAAATCGGCCGCGATCTCGGCTGTACCAAGCGATTGTACGCCTCCAGCCCTTCACGAAACCGGCACGATTGTTTATCTTTGAACAATAGATGCGAAATGCGCCGTGAGCCGACATGCCAGGCCGGCGCCAAGGATGGAGACCGCCATGACCGCATGCATCGTCGGATGGACGCATTCGCGCTTCGGCAAGCTTGAGGGCGAAACGCTCGAAAACCTCATCGTCAAGGTGGCAACGGACGCGCTCGACCATGCCGGCATCGGTCCCGACGAGGTCGACGAGATCGTGCTCGGCCACTTCAACGCCGGTTTTTCGGCGCAGGATTTCACCGCCAGTCTGGTGCTTCAGGCCGACGACCGGCTGCGCTTCAAGCCGGCGACGCGTGTCGAGAACGCTTGCGCCACCGGATCGGCGGCGGTCCGCCAAGGCATCCGCGCCATCGACGCGAATGCCGCTCGCATCGTGCTGGTGGTCGGCGCGGAGCAGATGACGACGACGCCGGGGCCGGAGATCGGCAAAAACCTGCTCAAGGCGTCCTATCTGCCCGAGGACGGCGAGACACCCGCGGGTTTCGCCGGCGTCTTCGGCAAGATCGCGCAGGCCTATTTCCAGCGTTATGGCGATCAGTCGGATGCGCTGGCCATGATTGCCGCCAAGAACCACAAGAACGGCGTCGACAATCCCTATGCGCAGATGCGCAAGGATTTCGGCTATGAGTTCTGCCGCCAAGAGAGCGAGAAGAACCCCTTCGTTGCCGGTCCTCTGAAGCGCACCGACTGCTCGCTGGTCTCCGACGGCGCCGCCGCCCTTATCCTTGCCGACACCGCCACGGCACTGAAGATGCGCCGTGCCGTTGCCTTCCGCGCCAACGAACATGTGCAGGATTTCCTGCCGATGTCGAAGCGCGACATTCTGACCTTCGAAGGCTGCGAGCAGGCCTGGAACCGGGCGCTGAAATCGGCCGGCGTGACGCTCGACGATCTGTCCTTCGTCGAAACGCATGACTGCTTCACCATTGCCGAACTGATCGAGTACGAGGCGATGGGCCTTGCCAAGCCGGGAGAGGGGGCGAAGCTGGCGTTGGACGGCACAACGGCCAAGGATGGTCGCCTGCCGGTCAATCCGTCCGGCGGGCTGAAGGCCAAGGGCCATCCGATCGGCGCCACTGGCGTGTCCATGCATGTCTTGACCGCCATGCAGCTTGTCGGTGAGGCCAGCGGCATCCAGGTGCCGGGCGCAAAACTGGGCGGCATCTTCAATATGGGCGGTGCGGCGGTCGCCAACTACGTTTCCATTCTCGACCGGATCAGATAAACCGCCCGCATTTGCGGGAGGTGACATGACAAATCCGGTTCTGATCGAAGTCTTGCGCGGCGCGATCGTCGAGAGCGCGCATCGCGGCTCAGTCGCGGTCTTCGATGGCGACGGCAAGCCCGTGTGGGAGATCGGCGATACGGCCAAGCCGGTGTTTCCGCGCTCGGCGGTCAAGGCGATCCAGGCCTTGCCGTTGGTCGAAAGCGGGGCGGCGGATGCCTATGGTTTCGGCAACCGCGAACTGGCGCTCGCCTGCGCCTCCCACTCGGGCGAGCCGGCACATGTCGACCTTGCGCGATCCATGCTGGCCAAGGCTGGGCTGGACGGATCGGCGCTCGAATGCGGCACGCATTGGCCATCCAATCATGACGCCGAGATTGCGCTCGCCCGCGCCGGCGGCTCGCCGAACGCCTTGCACAACAATTGTTCCGGCAAACATTCCGGCTTCCTCTGCACCTGCGTCCACGCCGGCATTGCGCATCGCGGCTATGTCAAGCCGGGACACGGCCTGCAGGACATGGTGCGCGACGCCATGCAGTCGGTGACGGGCGCTGTCCATGGTGAGGACCAGCGTGCCATCGACGGCTGTTCGATCCCGACCTACGCGGTGCCGCTCAGGAGCTTCGCGCTCGGCTTTGCCCGCATGGCCACGACATCAGGTTTTGGCCCAGAGCGAGCCAAGGCTGCAAAGCGGCTGCTTTCCGCCTGCATGGCCGAGCCCTTCTTCGTTTCCGGCAGCGGCCGCGAAGACGTCGCGTTGATGGAGGCCGCACCAGGGCGGATTTTCACGAAGGGCGGCGCCGAAGGCGTCCATTGTGCCGCAATTCCGGAACTTGGCCTCGGCATCGCACTCAAATGCGATGATGGCGCCGGCCGCGCCGGCGAAGCCATGGTTGCCGCCGTCCTTGCCAAACTGTTGCGTGCCGACGAGGCCTTGGCGGCGAAGCTGCTCGAATTGGCAAACACGCCCATCGAAAATCGCAACGGTGCCAAAGTCGGAGCGCTGAGGCCGACGGCAACTCTCAAGTGACGTGATTGCGCTCGACGGTCAGATGCGCGTAGCCGCTACCGTTTGACGAGGCGAGATCGCCTGTCGCGGGCTCCGCCCAGCGCTGGCCGACAACCGCACCGTTCAGCGCGCCGTCGATGACATTGTCTGAAATGACGGCCGTACCGGCGCCCTCGACCACGGATACGACGATCCCGGTTCCTGCCTTGCGGATGATGTTGCCGGTGGCGACGACATTGCGCAGGTACGGGCCCCAGCCGATCTGCATGCCATAGAGTGGCGCGTTCTCGATGACATTGTTGGAAACGGTGGTGTCGGCCTCAACGCCGATGCCGACGCCAAATCCCGGCGAGTCGGCGGGGTAGGGGCCGCTGGTCGACAGATTGCGCACGATGTTGCCGGAACAGACGCCCATGCGGCCGCCTTCGTTGAAATTGACGATCGAGATGCCGTTGGCGGCGCCGTCGACGATGTTGTTGCTGATGATGGCGCCTTCGAACGAGAACTCGGAATAGATCGCCGTTTCGCCAGAGCGCGAGCAGGTGTTGCCCGATATCTGCAGGTTGCTGGCGCTGTTGGCGCGGATGGCCGAGAAGGCGCAGTCCGAGACGATGTTGCCCGAGATGACGACATTGCCGGCGCGAAAGGCATTGATGCCGTTGCCGTTCTGCCCGGTTCCGCCGCTGCGTGCCTGGATCCCTTGGACGCGGTTGCCGGTGACCATGGTGCCGTCTTCGGCCACCTGCCAGCGGTGTACGAGGATGCCGCCATTGGCGCAGTCGGAAACGGTGTTGCCCGTGATGGCCAGCCCGCCGGCTTCGACCGAATAGATGCCGGCATCGGCGGCGCCCGATATCTCACAGCGCTCGATCCGGCCGATCGCGTGTTCCAGCGCCAGCCCGTTCTTGCCGCTGCCGGTGATCTGGCAATTGTCGATGGCGAGGTGCGCGACACGGCGAAGATCGAGCAGCCCTTGCGTGTAATCGCCCATCGCACGGTTCGCACCATCGAAGACCAGTCCGCTAAGTTCGATATGGTCGGCCTGTTCGGCCATGAACAGGTGGCCGTCACCGCCGTAAACGATGCGCGTCGCGCCCGGCACGCCGGAAAGACGTACGCGGCCGGGCAGCGAAAGATTGGAGACGACATAGGTGCCGGGCGGCAGGAACACCGGCATGTCGCGGCTGTTTGCGTCACGCAGCAGTTTGGCGAAGGCCTTGCTCTGATCGTCTGATGTGCCGGGCTGCACGCCGAGTTCGGTGGCATTGATCGAGCCGCGCATCGAGGCTTTCTCGATGCCGCTCAAGCTTGCGGCTACCGCCTTGCCGAGCGCAAGGCCCATGACGGCAAAGCCGGCGGTTCCAGTCAGCAGCGTTCGTCTGTTCAACATCGGCACAGAATCCCAGCGTTCAACCTTGGCGTCGCAGGAATCGTGCCAGACGGTTTGCCTCTCCTCTGGACGGAAACGACAATGGCTTGTCGAGCAGCCTCTGCGGGCCTAAGTTCAGGAAATGAGCAGAGCTTTCACCCGCGAGGAAGACAGCGAAAATGCCATCGCCGGTGTCGGTGAGCGGCCGGTCAGCCAGCATCGCAATCTGGTGACGGAACGC